>NZ_JBFHGC010000091.1:0-6830 GCF_041583315.1 Ilyobacter sp.
CGTAATCATCAAAATTAATCCCACCTTCCAGGGCCAGGGAAAAATGGTTGTATCCGTGGACACCCAGCTCCCCTCCATCCTGGAAAATCTCCCTTCCGAAATATCCAGTAGTTTCTTTCAATTTTTCTGTAAAATCTACAATTTTTCTTTTGTCTGTGGCGTCTGTATAGTCTCCTATTATGAAACCGGTGTATCTCAGTTTCTGTCTCTGGGCTATAGACTCCATATCAGGCCACCATACTTTTTTAAAAAAATTAATATTATTCATATTATATTCGTCGTGAATTTTTTCATTGTCCCCAGCAGGTATAGGGGCTGGAAAATCATCAATATGAGCAACTTTTGAGTTAAATACCGGCATTATGAAGTAATCATTTCCGTAGGCTATGAGCTGAGTAAGTAGTCCACGTGTTGTATTCCCTTCAAACATTGATGTATTGGAATATATAACCCTTCCCTTTCCGTAGGGAGTCTCCCAAATCAAAGGCGTGTCATCATCAGATGCTGCTATGATGTCGGCCTCAGAAGAGAGATTTAATTTTAGTGATGAACCTGATATAAGTTCACCGCTTGGTTTTGTTGTCTCCATCCCGGGAAAAAAACTGGTATAAAATTTAACTCCTGAAGTTTCTGTAAAGCCATCTATATGCAGTATTCCACCCATGGAATTAAAAGGACTTTTGAAGGAACGTTCCAGGACAATAAGACTCCCACCATTTTGAATAAACTTTTTTATATCCAAAAAAACTCTTTTGCTCATTCCCGTGAAATCTTCTGCCACAATTATTATGCTGGAATATCCCTCTACCTTTCCATTGTAAGAACTTATATCATGGATGTCTCGCTTAGCCTTTGTAAATTCAAAAATTTTATCCAGATTGTATAGAATCTCTCTGGTTCCTACACCGTCTGCACTATAGAGCAGAAGATGCTTTTGGGGCTTCTCTATATTCAGGTCACCCTTTGTCCCCTCAGGTATAAAAAAATCTTTCTCCTGCTTCAAAGTAAAATGTGTATGTAGTTCCTTCACCCTAAAGTACTGAAGACCGAGTACCGTTATAAAAGTAATCAGCATAAAATATTTAAATTTCATAAAAATCAGCCTCTATACCATGAAATAACTCTGCAATTTTACCCATGAGTAGTTCTTTATTAGCAGAAGTTGTGGCTGGGAAAAGTATTCTTAGCCTTTCATCATCCATTCCTATAAAGTCACTTTCACGGACCTTTCCTTCTATTATCTCTGCAACCTCTTTCGGTGAGTGGTCCTTGATTTTCGTTTCAAAAGCCATAAAATCCATGCCAAGAAGTTTTTTTCTTCTTTCTTCTTCCAGCATGATCTTATTAAAGTACTCTATAGTGAATATTCCTGTATTTTCAAGAGAGTTTTCATTTATCTCTTTCATTTCTTTTGTGATAGCCTCAGAAAGAGCCTCATTCAGCCAGTGAGTTATTATCTTAAATATCTCGTAGCTGTATCTTTCAGAAGCTTCCAGACTCATTCTCTCTATGTTTATAAATCCTAAAATATCTTCCTCATTTTTTATAGGAGAGACGTATACAGGAGAATCACCTTCTATATCCAGAGGAAACTCCTTGGGTTTTCCAGCCTTTATAACCTCGCTGAATACACTGTCATCTTTCAGCTGAAGAAAGCCAGGCATCCTCCCGTTTCCTGCTCTCAATTTAAGCCTCATAAAATTCTTATCTGAATTGAGAATGTAAATAGAGACAACATCACAGTCTAAAAACTGCTTCATTATCAATACTGCCTCTGTATATATCTCCTCCACATTCATATTGTCAAAAGATGACCTTATCTGGTTCAGAGTTATTATGCTCTCTCGGCTGCTTACTATTCTTTTTTTCAGTCTGCTGTTTATGGTAGCTAGCTTTACATTGTTTTCCTTTTGCTTGTCATAGTCCTCTGTGGTTTTGGCCACCTCTTTTTCCAGATGCATTATTCTTTCATCAGTTGTGTCTCTTAGTTTCCCCAGAAAAAGTGCAGTGAAGAAAAACATTAATATGAATTTATAGTATTCGAAGCTTGAGAAAAATATGATCATATCTCTTCCCAGTCCAATATAGGATAAAATATAGTAAATTATAGAAAAAGAAACTACAAATCCACTCATATAAGTCCCGTACTTTAGGGATATAACTGCTATTGCAATCAACAGCGGGTGCAGATTCATATCCAAAAAACTGTATTTAAAGGAAGAAAAATGAAAAAATACAAAATAAATTCCCGTGGTGTACAATAAACTTTCTATAAAACAATTAAAAGTTTTACTTTTCATAATTTACTCCTTTTCTTCAAAAAACCGATAGGTGTCCACCGTATCTAAAAAATATCCGTCAAAGCCCATGGAATCTATTCTTTTTTGATAATCCCCCGTTATTCCCTTCCAAGCTGGGTCCCAGTATCTCACAATATAATTCTCTTCCCAGTTTGGATTTTCTTTCACTATCCAGTGAGGAAATTTTTTATTCCACTCTTTTTTCCAGTAACTCCTATACCCCTCTGCCTCACCTATGCTGAAATACGCCACTACAAGTCTTCGCGACCCGTTTTTCTTCTTCTTGAGCCTTTCCAACTGAGAGGCACTGAAACCCTTTCCCATATGGTAGGCATCTATTATCAAGAGGTCGTAATCGAGTTTTTCCAGTATTTTTACATAGCTCTCTATATTGCTAAATTTTTCGGGATTCAGCAGACATAAAAAATTTTCCACATCTTCCAGAGATTTTATACTCTTATTGTTGAATCCGGAAAGGGGTTTATAAATAGATGTAAGCTCATAACCATTTAGGGCCTCTCCTACAAAATCATAATTTTTTATATTTTTTTTAATCTTCCTTTTATTCCACAACCTGTCTGTGTATTCTATCAGCAGAATCTTTTTATTTTCTTCTCTTATCCCTGTAAGCTCTCTCAAAGTCAAATCCATTTCTTCAGAGGGAGTTCTTTTGTTATAGCCTCCGTATCCATAAAAAAGCGATTCCCTGGATATCCCGTCTATTTTTGACAACAGCTTTTTATTTGGGAGTCCGTCATCATAGAATAATTCTGTACTATTCTGTACTATGATTATTTTGTCTCCTTCAGCTCTTTCTCTTATCTCCCCTATAAATTTTATCATCTCTTCTCTATAATCTATGTCCTCTGCGCTGCTGGGAAGAAAAATAGAAAACATGAAAACAAATAAAATCAGCATTCTGTATCCTCCTCGGTAATCTTTAAATTCTAGAAATATAATTTAATATTACTGATATATCGCCTAAAAAAAATTTACTACTTTATGATATTTTTTCACTCCATTAGGTCTCCTAACCCTTAATTTATAGCATATTCCCCTGCAATTATCAATTTCTGAATTTCTGCCTTTGTAATTATTACAAAATTAATTTTCAGTTCCTTTTTTCAGGCAGTTACAGACAGTTTAATTTATATGGTATTCCCCTGTAATCTCTGCAGATAATCCATTTCAAAAAAAAATGAAACCTTTTATTTCTTTTGAAAAGGAAAATAATTAGTTCGGTTTAAAGGGAAGTGTTTGAACATTGAACACCGAGATCACAAAGAGTATACTTAATACATAAAGAGAATTAAAATTTAAAAAAATTAAAATTAGGGAGGAAATATCATGAGTCAGAATGAAGATCAAAGTTTGAAAGTTAAGGTTCAGGCATTTGGTAGATTTTTAAGTGCAATGGTTATGCCGAATATAGGGGCATTTATTGCTTGGGGATTCATCACTGCATTATTTATACCTACAGGATGGCTTCCAAATGAAACATTATCAGCACTAGTTGGACCAATGATAACTTACTTACTACCTCTATTAATAGGATACAGCGGTGGTAAAATAGTAGCAGGAGAGCGTGGAGGAGTAGTAGGAGCAATAGCTACTTCAGGAGTAATTATAGGTACTTCAATACCTATGTTTATGGGTGCTATGATCGCCGGTCCAGTAGGAGGATATGTAATCAAGAAATTTGATGAAGCTATCCACGGAAAAATAAAATCAGGATTTGAGATGCTTGTAAACAACTTCTCATCAGGATTATTAGGTATGACTTTGGCTCTATTATTCTTCAAGGTTATCGGACCTGTAGTAGAGACGCTTAACGCAGGTTTAGGGAATGCAGTTAAAGCTCTGGTTGATATGAACCTTTTACCACTTACATCACTTATAGTAGAGCCTGCAAAGATTCTATTCCTTAATAATGCAATAAATCACGGTGTATTCTCTCCGTTAGGAATACAACAGTCAACTGAAGTTGGAAAATCATTATTCTTCTTAATAGAGGCTAACCCTGGTCCTGGACTTGGAATATTAGTTGCTTATATGTTATTCGGTAAGGGAATGGCAAAAGATTCTGCACCTGGTGCTGCTATCATCCATTTCTTCGGTGGAATCCATGAGATCTATTTCCCGTATGTGTTAATGCAACCATTATTAATAATCGCTGTAATCCTTGGTGGAATGACAGGAGTATTCACAAACGTAATATTAAACGGAGGACTTATAGCTCCAGCATCACCAGGAAGTGTCTTTGCAGTACTTGCTATGACTCCTAAAGGTGGATTTATTGCAACAATGAGTTCAATTATTCTTGCGGCATTAGTTTCAGGTTTCGTGGCTATGATTATCCTCAAGAAAACTGCCAACGGAAAAGACCTTGATGAGGCTACAGAAAATATGAAGTCTATGAAAAATAAGCCGACTGCTGCCGGAACAAAAGATATTTCTGGAAATATCTCTAAAATAGTAGTTGCATGTGATGCTGGTATGGGATCAAGTGCAATGGGTGCAAGTCTTCTAAGAAAGAAAATTAAAAATGCCGGTCTTGATATCGACGTTACAAATCTAGCTATAAACAACCTTACTGAGGATATCGATATAGTTATTACCCACAGAGATCTTACACCTAGAGCTGAAAAGAAAGTTATTAATCCTGTACACATGTCATTGGACAACTTTATGGATGGTAAATTCTACGACTCTTTAGTGGAAGAACTCAAAAAAAAAGGTGATGTAAGTAAAAGTGAAAAAACTGAGGAAACTCCAGTTAAAGAGACAGCAACTGACAACACTATCCTGATAAAAGACGGAATCATCTTAGGACTTCCTTCTATACCAAAAGAAGAAGCAATCAAAAAAATAGGTATGCAGATGGCTGAGATGGGTTATGTAGAAAATACTTATTATGAATACATGCTTGAAAGAGAATCTAAATCTACAACATTTATCGGAAACAACGTTGCTATCCCTCACGGAACTCTCGAAGGAAAAGCAAGTGTTCTAAGAACTGGTATTGTTATCAATCAGTATCCTGAAGGTGTAGATTTCGGAGACGGTAACATCGCATATCTGCTCATAGGAATAGCTGGTAAAAATGATGAGCACGTGGATATCATCTCTAATATCGCAGATGCAATAGAAGAGGAAGAAACAGTGGAGCTTCTGTCTAAAACAACAGACATAGAAGAGATATATAGCAGATTTTCTTCATAAAATTATAAGGAAGGGGTAAATAATGAAAACAGCAATTCAATTTGGGGCAGGAAACATAGGACGTGGATTTATAGGTAAATTATTATCTCAGTCAGGATACAAAGTTTGCTTTGTTGATGTAAATGAGAAGATTATAGATGAGCTAAAAACTAAGAACCAGTATACAGTAGAAGTTGTAGGAGAAAAAAAGGAAGATATCCTTGTAAAAAATGTAGACGGAATGATGTCTACCAGTCCTGAAGTTTTAGATCTAATATCTAAAGCTGAAATAATCACTACAGCAGTAGGTCCAAATGTTCTTGCTATCATTGCAAAAACAATAGCAAAGGGTATAGAAAAAAGAATCGCAGACGGGAATAAAGAAAATCTAAACATTATAGCCTGTGAAAATATGATAAACGGTTCTACTTTCCTGAAAGAGGAAGTTGAAAAACATATATCTTCAGAAGCTCTGCCTGTAATGACATCTCTTGTAGGATTCCCTAATTCAGCAGTTGACAGAATCGTTCCTCCTATGGAAGGTTCTGACGATGTATTGAGAGTCCGTGTGGAGCAGTTTAAAGAGTGGATAGTTGAAGAAAAACTGTTTAAGGGTGAAATACCTAAAATAGAGGGTATGCAGCTTACGGACAACCTTATGGCATTTGTAGAGAGAAAACTCTTCACCCTTAACACTGGGCATGCAATAACTGCTTACTTAGGTGTTCTCAAGGGATATGAGACTGTAAAAGAAAGTATCGAAGATGAAGAGATCGCAACTATTGTAAAGGAAGCCATGAAAGAGAGCGGAGAAGTTCTTATCAACAGATACGGTTTCGAAAGAGAGAAACACTATCTTTATATAGATAAAATAATCAACAGATTCAAAAATCCTTATCTTAAGGATGAAGTTAGCAGAGTAGGAAGAGAACCTCTAAGAAAATTAGGCTTCAACGACAGGCTTATAAAACCTTTGAGAGGAACTATAGAGTACAACACCAAAAATGACAATCTGATAAAAGGTATTGCAGCAGCCTTAAAATACAGAAACTCTTCAGATGATCAAGCTCTTAAGCTAGAGGAAAGATTAAGCAGCGACGATCTGAAAACTGCAATTGAAGATATTACATCGCTTAGCAACAAAGCTGTAATAGAAAAAATAATCAAAGCTTACACAGCTTAATATTCATACTGGATTATTATAGATGGTAACTCTTAAGTATTTTTTAAGAGTTACCATTTTTTTAACTGTATGTCATTTTATAAACACTTTATTATATAGGTTAATGAATATTTTTAAGGTAAAAATAAAAAATACTCCCTTAGTTA
>NZ_JBFHGC010000092.1:0-6828 GCF_041583315.1 Ilyobacter sp.
CACACCTGACTGTGAATCTAGACCTACTGTAGCTATGATAAGACCCACAAACATGGAAACGAATCCACCGATCATGTTCTTTTTAGACATAGATGCTGTCATAGATAGAGCCGCAACCATTAGCAGAAAGTATTCAGCCGGTCCGAATCTCAAAGCAAACCTTGAAACAGGAGTAGCTATAAAAGTCATCATTACTGCTGCGATAACTCCACCTATAAGTGATGCCACTGCTGACATAGCAAGAGCTGCTTCTGCACGGCCGTTCTGAGCCATGGGATAACCGTCAAATGTAGCTGCTAGCGCCGCTCCATCTCCAGGTGTGTTGATAAGGATCGAACTTCTTGATCCTCCAAACATTGCTCCGTAATATATTCCACACATTGTGATAAGAGCCGCTGTAGGTCCCATTGTAAAAGTAAGTGGCAGAAGAACCGCAACTCCTGTGGCAGGTCCCAATCCCGGAAGCATTCCAACTATGGTTCCTAAAACTCCACCTATTGTTACCCAAAGTATATTCATCGGTGTTCCTGCTACAGCAAAACCGTGTAATAAATTTTGTAAAATTTCCATCATTTTAACAATTCACCTCCTAAAGTACAATCAAACCGCTATATATCTAAAATAGGAATTTTAGGAAGCGGTATAGCTAAAAGATTTGAAAAAATCAGATAAACTACTACACTAAAAACAACCGATACAATTACACATGTTTTCCATTTCTTCTTTCCGTTTAAGGCAAACATAACAATACCTATAAATAATATTGTCGATATCACATAACCAAGATGTTCGAAAACTGCTGCGTAACCTATTCCTGCTGCTGCAGTCAATTTGATCAGCTTGTTTGTCTTATTTTCCACTTCTTGTTTTTCAGGAGTAATCTTTTTTATTGTTCCTGCTGCTACCTCTGCCTGCCATATTTTATACTCTTTCAAAGTGTATAGCACTCCCAAAACAGTAAGACCGATTCCAAGAACCAAAGGGAAAATTTTCGGAGCCATCGGATTTCCTATTGCAGCTTTTGGCATTACAATTGCAGCTATGGTGTACAGTAATCCAAATACTGTAAAAGCCATTGTAGTTTTAACTTTGATATTCAATCTCTTCACCTCACATTTCTAAAATTTAAAAATTAAATAAAGCCGAAATTTCATTTCATCTTCATAATTTAACTCAATCTGTTACCTTGAAATCAAAAGATATTTTAGATATTCAAAATAAATTTCATAAAGCTTTCTTCACAGATTTATAAGAAATCCTCGCCAAGATAGCAACCTGAGTTCAGTTATAAATCTTTGAAAATTTATTTACCAGTTTTATGTTGATGTATTAATCTTGGCGGCACCCTAGAGCGCCGCCTTAAAACTTATTTTTTCAACATACCTATATCGTCTAATATTTCTTTATACTCTTCATTTGTCTTATCTAAGAATGCTGCGAAATCAGCAGAATTTGCATAAGATTTGCTCCATCCATTCTTTTTAACAGCTTCATCCCACTCTGGAGTTTCAACCATTTTAGCAAGAGTTTCTTCCCAATACTTTAAAGCATATTCAGGCATATCAGGAGCTCCGAAAAGACCTCTCCAGTTATAGAAAACTGCGTCGATTCCTGATTCTTTACACGTAGGGATCTCAGCTATTGCTCCTTCTCCTACTCTTTCGTCTGCTGTCTGAGCAAGACCTACTAAGTCTCCACTCTCAAGTAGAGCTGATACATCCCCTAATCCTGTAGATAAAAGGTCTATATGTCCACCTAGAAGCTGTGCCGCTCCCTCATTGTTTTGGAAACTGATGTAATCGATCTTCTTTATATCTTTTACTCCTGCTGCTTTAGCGATCATTAGGAACTGGATATGATCCATACTTCCTGCAGAAGAGTTTCCACCAAATTTAACACTCTTAGGGTCTTTCTTTAGAGCATCCATAACTTCTGCTATTGATTTGTACTTAGAGTTTTTTGAAACTACAAATGCAGCATAGTCAGTGATAAGTCTAGCAATAGGTGTTACATCCTTATAGCTGTACTTAGATGTTCCGTTAAGGTTTATAAGAATAATAGGTGGCGAGTATACGCTGACAATCTTTTCGTCCCCTTTATTTTCTTGTAGGTAAGCAAGAGTAACTCCTCCTCCTCCTCCAGGTTTGTTTGTGATAGGCATAGGAACGTCAACTAATTTTGTATCTTTTAGTACTTTTGCAACTGTACGGATAGTAGTGTCCCATCCTCCACCTGCTCCACCTGGTGCGATAAAAGTCATAGGTTTTTCAGGATAAGCCGCCTCTTTGCTTCCATCAGTTCCTGCGTCTTTTTTTCCGCATCCTGTCAATACAAGTGCCATAATAGATAAGGCTGCGATAAACATTTTTGATAAGTTCTTAAATCGTTTGTTCATAAATCCCCTCCTAATTTTTTTTATCCTTAAAATTCACAAAATTATTTTTTCTGTGAAGTTTAAAGTTGTAAATTTTACTTACGCATTTAGAGTTTCTATTCTCCTTAATACTTTAGAAAATATCCACCCTAATGTCTTAGCGTGTTTTTGGTCATTTTTAGTTTTTACAGTGTCTTTTCAAAACATTTTTTTCATTATAAACACATTTCCTCTTGTTAGAAATACTATAGACCCTAAAAATTAAAATATTACACACGAGTTCTTAAAATTTTTTAAGAACTTCATTTTTAAAAAATTTATTTTCCCAATATCAACACATATATTTATGCAAACATTAATAATTATGGGTAGCTAAACAGCTCGTCCGTCTTCCTAAGACCAATAGGTGTTATATATTTTCTTAAATACTTTTTTTAATAAGTTAAACAAAAAATAAAATCATCGTCTTAGTATGAACAAAATATATTCAAGTTGCACTCATTGAACAATCATGTTATATTTTAAAAGGAATTTTTTCTACAGATTGTTTTTTTGTATAATGTTAATCAAGGAGGAAAAATACAAATGATAAAACCAAGAACAAATACCAGCGATAATATATATGATACTATTAAAGAAGAACTATTATCCGGTGAGCTTTCTTTCGGAGACAGGATAGTGGAGATAGATTATTCTAAAAAATTAAATGTAAGCCGAACACCATTACGGGAAGCAATAAAAAAATTAGAGATTGAAGGTATTGTAGAAAGGCTGGCAAACGGAAGGGTAAAAATAATAGATATCACCCCTGAAAGGATTAAAGAGATTTTTAAAATAAGAATTGCCCTGGAAAATATCCTTTTGGAATCTATTTCACAAAATCCAGAAGTCATATCTTTACTGGAGGAAAATATAATCCTCACAGAGCACTACATAAAACTAAAAAAGTGGAATGAAACTAAAAAGCTGTTCTTAGAATTTAATAAAATATTTTATCAAAAATCAGACCTGGAGTTTACAATAAAAATTTTAAAGCAATACGATTTCATATTGTCAAAGCTAAGACTAAGTTCACTCAATAATAAAGAAAGGGTAGTCTCAGCTTGCGAAGAACACGCACTTATAGTAAAGTATCTGAAAAGCAGCCAGTTAGAACTTGCCAAAGCTGTAAATACGACTCACCTATTATCATCTGAAAACTCTCTTCTGAACTCCATTGATTTAGTTTAATCCCCAATCTCCAAAAGACAGACTTTAATAATTAAATTTATAGATAGACCATACAGAAAAATAAAAGCATGTAAACTTTCATTAATATAAAGAAGAGTTTACATGTTTTTTATATCTTTCTGAATTTATAAACTTGTATAATCAAAATCCATATATCCAACCTTTTTACCATTTGTTTCAATATCTTTTGCATTCATTTTTTAAAAGTTATTGAAAAATGAATGATTAATAATTTGTAACACTCATTCATACTTTGCATCCTTCCAGAAACCACTTATAATTTTCTTCTTGAAATAACCTCCATTTTAAAATGTTTTTAATGAATTTTTGTATACAATTTTTGTTTGCGTCCAATTGAAAAGTTTATCTTATAATTTAAAACTAACAAACCATTTTAAAGGGCTTACAGCTGAAATACCCCTAATTTCAAAGGGTTATCTGTCTAGGAAGTTTTTTTTAGATCAATTTTAAAAGAAAAAAGAATTGACAAACCAGGCATTTTTGTACTATATTTATACTAAATTGCATACAATTATCACTATGTGTCTTATATTTTATATCAGGGAGGTTTTTTCAATGATCAAGCTTTATGATTCAGGGGTCTATGTAAAAAATAGATCTGAGATAGTACCTGCAGGTGCTGATTTAGGGATTTCTATGGAAGATGCTAAAAAAGGAACTATGGCTTACTCTATATTAGAGGCTCACAACACAACAGACGACATGAAAGATCTGACGTTAAAATTTGATGCCATGGCTTCCCATGACATTACTTTTGTCGGTATTATTCAGACTGCAAAGGCTAGCGGACTTAAAAAGTTCCCTCTTCCATATGTTCTTACTAACTGTCACAACAGTCTTTGTGCTGTAGGCGGAACAATAAACGAAGATGATCATATGTTCGGTCTTTCTGCTGCTAAAAAATATGGGGGAATATATGTTCCTGCCCATCAGGCTGTCATTCACTCATATATGAGAGAAAATTATGCAGGATGCGGAAAGATGATCCTTGGATCTGATTCTCATACTAGATACGGTGCCCTTGGTACTATGGCTATCGGTGAAGGCGGAGGAGAGCTTGTAAAACAGCTTCTTGAAAAAACTTATGATGTACCTTATCCAAAAGTAGTAGGTGTAAAATTAACTGGTAAGCCAAAATCCGGAATTGGTTCTCATGACGTGGCACTTGCAATCATCGGAAAAGTATTCAAAAACGGATACGTGAAAAACTCTGTAATGGAGTTCTTCGGAGAGGGAATCAAAAACCTCAACGTTGAATTCAGAAACGGTATCGACGTTATGACTACTGAGACTACTTGTCTTACTTCTATCTGGGAGACTGACGAACAAGTTGAGCATTTCCTGGAAATCCACAACCGTGAAGAGGACTACAGTGAACTAAAACCTGCTGACGTGGCATACTATGACGGAATGATCGAAGTTAATCTAGATGAAATAGAGTCTATGATAGCTCTTCCTGCTCACCCGTCAAATGTTTTCTCTATCAGAGAACTTTATGAAAATCTGGATGAAATTCTGACAGAGACTGAAGCTAACTGTAAAAAACTAGGAATGGATATAGATCTTAAATCTAAAGTTGTTAACGGAAAACTTAGAGCTGAGCAAGGTGTTATCGGCGGATGTTCTGGTGGAACTTTCGACAACATCGTAGGAGCTTTGGACGTACTGAAAGGACACGCTATTTCTGAGGAGTTTACTCTGAGCATCTATCCAGGAAGTCAGCCTGCATACATGAGATTCAACGAGATGGGACTGAATATAGAGGCTATGAAATCTGGTGCTATCATGAGAACTGCATTCTGCGGACCTTGTTTCGGGGCTGGAGACACTCCTGCAAACAATCAACTTAGTATCCGTCACAACACAAGAAACTTCCCGTCTAGAGAAGGGTCTAAACCTGGTCTAGGTCAGACTTCATCCGTTGCACTTATGGATGCTAAGAGTATCGCCGCTACTGCATTAAATGGTGGATTCATAACTGCAGCCACTGACCTTGATGTAGAATATACTGATACTACGACTACTTATAAATATGACGACACTCCATATAAAAACAAAGTACATAACTACGGTAAAACTCCTGTAGCACAGCCAGAAGTTGAATTAATCGAAGGACCAAACATCAAACCATGGCCTGAAATGCCTGAGTTAACTGAAAATATATTATTTAAAGTTACAGCTTTCATTGATGATCCTGTAACCACTACAGATGAGCTTATTCCTTCTGGAGAAACTTCATCGTTCAGATCTAACCCTTACGGACTGTCTGAATTTACTCTTTCAAGACGTGTTCCTGAATATGTAGGAAAATCAAAGGCTGTTCGTGAGTTTGAATATGCTAGAGAAAAAGGAGAAAATCCTTTTGAAAAGTTTGACGAGCTTAAGCCAGTTTATGAAAAAGTTAAAACATTAATAGACGTTGCACCTACTGAAATCGGAATTGGTTCCATGGTATACGCAAATAAACCTGGAGACGGTTCAGCTAGAGAGCAGGCAGCTTCTTGTCAGAAGGTCCTAGGTGGATGGGGTAACATCTGTCACGAATATGCTACTAAGAGATACAGATCAAATGTAATCAACTGGGGAATGCTTCCATTTACAATGGAGGAAGAGGCACCATTTGGTGACGATGCTTACTTGCTTGTAACTGATATCAGAAAAGCTCTTGAAGAAGGGATAGAAGATGTCACAGCTTATGTTTTAGGAGATGAGATCAAGAAATTTAACCTAAAATTAACAAATCTTACTCAAGATGAAAGACAGGTTCTTTTAGATGGGTGCCTAATCAACTATTACAGAAAAAACAACTAAAATTAATTTCAAAATTTGTAGGGTTTTCATAAGAAAATCCTACTTTTTTTATATTTAGTTGGAGTTAATTATTGAATTTCTACAGAAGTCTGTTACTTTTCTCTTGACAGAAAAGTAACCAAAAGGTCAAGAATTTTCAAATGTCTAGGAAGTATATTTTTCTTTTAACGCCTTTATGAGCTACAGTCCTCGGTTCCCTGCGGAACTTATTCTGTAGGACGGCTGAGTGCTGGTTATTTCCTGTAAAAGTTCTGCGACTTGAAATTCAAAATACAGAAAGAATAATATCAACTTAAATAAAAAGCATGCGCATGGTTATTCTTTAACTTATCGTGCTAAAAAGGTTTTGAATCTTTTGGCCATTGACAAAATAAGCGTTAAAAATGACCGAA
>NZ_JBFHGC010000093.1:0-6803 GCF_041583315.1 Ilyobacter sp.
CCCTATTGAAATAAACATCTTCTTCATAAAATAAAACTCCCCCTTATCTGCTTAATAAATTATAGCAGATAAAGGGGAAGAATTTTATACAAAATTAAAATTATTATGCAATTTCATTTTCAATCTCAGTATTTTCAGGATGTTTTTTTCTCCATGCTGCAATAAAGTACTCTCTTATATCTTCTACGATGTAGTAAATACACGGGATTAAAAACAAGGTCAGTATAGTTGCAAAACTCAGACCAAATATAACTACAAAGGCCATTCCGTTGTACATCTCCGCTCCCTCACCGTTGCTTATAGCCAAAGGAACCATTCCGAGGACTGTTGTCATAGTTGTCATAAGTATCGGTCTCAGCCTGGTGACTCCAGAAGTCATAACAGCCCTTGAAATACTATCCCCTGCATCTATCCTCTGATTTATGAAATCAATAAGAACGATAGCATTGTTTACCACTATACCAATGAGTAGGATTATTCCCACAAAAACCATGGCATCTAGACTTTTCCCTGCAAAGTAGAGCCCAAAAATAGCACCCATGGTTGACAGTGGTATAGAGAATATTATTATCAACGGAAAAACAAAGGATTCAAACTGCCAAACCAATATGAAATATATCAGAAAAACTGCAACCACAAAAGTCGAAGCAAGTTGTTTGAATATAGCTCCCATATCCTTGTTGTCCCCGTCAGAACTATAGGTAACTCCGTCTGGAAGTCCTATTTTATTCAGTTCTGAAATAATACTGGCCTCGGCATTCTGCAGGTTGGCATTCTCCTCAAGGTTGGCATAGAGAGTTACCTTTCTCTTCTTGTCTTTCTTCTCTATCTTTGACGGACCTTCTACAACTACATAGTCTGCCACATCAGAAATTTTTACACTTTTACCATTATCTAAGGTTATTCTGGAGTCCAAAAGAAGCTTGCTGGACTCTCTGTACTCTTTTTTCAGCTGTACAGTTACATCTATTTCATCATTGTCGCTGTTTATGGTTATAGGGGTGCTTCCGTTTATCTGAGCCCCTATCATACTGGCTACCTCTGACACACTTACGCCATAGTATTTTGCCTTTTCTCTGTCAATTTTGAACCTTCCCTCTGGCTTACCACCTTCAAGAGAGGTACTTATATCTGTCAGCCCTGGTATCCCTGATATTTTTTCTTTTAGTTGTTCAGATATTACTTCAAGCTGTTTTTCATTATCTGAATAAAGATTAAACTCAAGGTCATTTATATCAGAGGATCCTCTCACAAAGTCCGGAACTACAGTAATGGTAACATCTGGAATTCCCTGGAATTTTTTCCTGAGGTCTCCCATGATATCATACATACTCTCTTCTCTGGTGGTTTTTAGACCTGCACTTAGGTTTAGTACCACATCTTCTGTGTCTCCCATGATAGAATAATTAGTTGCATATTTTAGATCCTTTGCTCTTTCTTCTAGAACATCTGCTATTCTGTCGGCCATTTTTATATCGGCTCCAGAGGGTAGAGATGCTACCACAGCAAAATTTCCACTATCCTGGGTGGGCAAGAATCCTCCCCCTAAGGTTTTTGACATGAATATAGAAGCAATAAACAATAGCAGGGCTCCTATGACCACAAGAAATCTTCTTCTTAGGGCTAGTTTTAAAATCCCCTTGTATTTTTGCTTTACAAATTTCATTACAGCCCCTTCATGGGCTATATTTGTATTTTTCTTTAAAATCTTGCTGCACATCATAGGTACAAACATAACAGCCACTATAAGTGAAGCCGTGAGACAGAAACTTATAGAATATGACATATCTCCAAACTGCTTTTTCACTATCCCCTCTTGAAACACCATTGGTAAAAATACCGCCATTGTTGTAAGGGATGATGTTATTACAGGTAAGGTCACTTCACTAGCTCCCTTTTCCGAAGCCGTAACCTTATCTTCTTTGAACTCTGTAAAACGTCTGAATATATTATCTACTACAACTACCGAGTCATCTACAAGCATTCCCACTCCCAGAGAGAGACCCATAAGGGAGATTATATTTATGCTTATCCCCATGGCATTTAATAAAAAGAAGGTAAATATTATAGATGTAGGCACAGACACAGCTACTATCGTTGTTACAGAAATATTTTTTAAAAACAGAAAGAGTATTATAGATACAAGAATTATACCTGTTAAAGCATTTTCTTTTACGCTGGCAATGGAATTTAATATGGTAGTAGATGAATCATGAGCTATCTTTGCCTCTGTATTTATAGGCATTGACCCCTCTACATTTTTCATAACTTTTTTTATGGTGTTTACTATCTCTACTGAATTTCCGTTGTCAGTTTTTGTGATTATCAGTGCAAGGGCATCTTTACCGCTGTTTCTAAATATACTGTCCTTGTCCTTCATTGACATTTTTACATCTGCCAAATCTTTTAATTTCAGCAGTTTTCCATTTGAATTTTTCAATACAATATCTGATATTTCCTCTAGAGTTGAAAGTTCTCCCTCTACTTTAATTATGTATTCTTTCTCCCCTTCCATAAGTATTCCACCGGGGATATTTACATTTGCTTCAGATATAATAGAACTTATATCCTCTATACCTATATTATAATTATCTAGTTTTTCAGGATCGATCTCTACCAGGACTTCCTGCTCCTGTCCACCTTTTATAAACACCTGGGATACCCCGTCTATTCTCTCTATTAAAGGTTCAACTGTGGCATTTGCATAAGTTCTCATCTCCATGGGATCTCCCCCTACGAGCATTAGAACCATTGCAGGTATACCAGATGTGGACTGCTCTCTTATGACAGGTTCATCTGCATCCTCAGGAAGATCGTCACTTATCTGATTGATCTCATTCTGAATAAGGGTAATCTTAGTCTCTATATCGGTCCCGTAATCAAACTTCACCTCTATAGTAGACTCCCCTACCTCAGATGTAGAATTGTATTCAGTTATCCCGTCTATATTGGGAAGAACATCCTCTATTTTTTTGGTAATCATGTCATTTACGTCATTAGGTGTTGCCCCGTCCCAATCTATAGTTATCTGTGCCATTGGATATGATGTACTAGGCATCATTTCCACAGGCATTTTAGTAAGGCCCAGATACCCGAAAAATATCATGGCTATCATTATCATTGTAGTGGTAGCCGGTTTTTTTATGGAAAAATTTGATAAGCTCATCTATCTAGGCCTCCTTTATTTTGTCGTTGTTCTTGAGAAGATACTGCCCCTGAATTATTATTTTGTCTCCTGGCTGGTATTCGTCAAAAACTATCTGCTGGTAGTCATCTGATGAAATCCCCAAGTCTACCTTGTATATGACTGCCTGTCCCTCTCTGGAAACTGCAATATAATTATACATATCTTTTAGCATTATCGATTCTTTCGGGACAAAAAATCCTTCTACCTCGCCGCTATTAGCTTTTACCTTGGAGTACATTCCTTTGAGCAGTTTACCGTCTTTATTTTCCAGAAGGACTGTGGCTTCATATTTTTTTGTGTCGCTGTCTGATGATGGATTTATTTTTTTTACTACTCCTTCTATCTCTTCTTTTATACCATCAATATATACCATAGCTTTGCTGCCTTTTTTTATATTTTCCAGATCAGAGGCGGATATACCTATACCTATCTCCATCTTGCTGTTGTCTACAATTGTAAAAAGGTTTTCATCTGCACTTGTCTTCTGATATTTTTTTATACTCAGGTCACTTACCAGTCCTGAGATTTTCGCTCTCACTGTGAGGTCGTCATAATCTTTTTTAGTCTTCTGATACTGGGACTCAGCTACTTTCTTCTCTCCCTCACTTTGTGTATACTGATTTTTAACAGTTAGAAATGAATCTTCAGATATGAGTTTTTTATCAAAAAGAGTCTTGTATTTACCATATGATATTTTACTCGTCTCATAGTCTGACTTTGCCTTCATATATTCACCTGCAGACTCTAGGTAAGCCGCCTCAGTTTCTGTATCTTGGAGAACTAGTACCACTTCTCCCTTTTTTACATAGTCGCCATTTTGATAATTTATTTTTTTTACGTCTCCTCCGGTGTCAGTTAAATGAGTTACCTCATTTTGAGGAATTAGTTCACCGTTGTAGTTTTTTATATTCTCAACCTTGGTTTGTTTAAGTTCCACGCTTTTTACAGTTTTTAAGACCTCTTTTGTTTCAACTGGTGCTTCTTTAGATTTACCGCAAGCAGTTAATAAGACAATAGTTACAATTAATATAAGTTTTTTCATTTTATCCTCCGATTACTTTATAAGATTTAGGTATTCTTCATATGCCTGATAATAATCCATCTGTACATTGATGTAATTTACCTGAGCCTCTCTTAGGTCTGATTCTGTCTGGAGATAATCCACTGTATCTATCAGCCTGTTAGCATACTTTTCTCTGTCTATATTGTATGTCTCATTTGACGTTTCATAGGATTTTTTCCTTGTTTCCATAAGGCTGTAAAGAGTCTTCATCTCAAGATATGCCGATGTAATCTCTTTTTTCAGTTCCTCTATACTGTCTTCCCTAGAAATATCTGCCTTTTCCGTCTCCAGTTTTGCTCTTTTATACGAGTCCATAGAGCTTCCGAAATTAAATATCTCCCACTCGAAGCTTACCCCTACACGCCACTGCCAGTCATCTATAGCAGCAGAGTCTGAAAAACTAGCCTCATCAGAGCTTTCATAGGCATACTCTAAATCCACCTTTGGTAAAAATTCGCTTTTAGCTGCCTTTTCCTCAAGCTTTGTTATCTCAGCACTAAGTTTTAGCCCCTTTGACTCAATGCTTTCATTCACTGCATTTTTCAGATCATTTTCATAGTCTATATTTTCTGGTTCTATCTTACCCAACTCTATATCTTTTAGCTGAATCTCTTCCTCAAGGGATATCCCCATCAATTTTTTAAGTGTTATCTTTTCTTTCTGAATTTCATTTTTGGTGTCTATTATGTCGCTTTTGGTTTCATAGAGAGAGGACTCAACCTTTAGAATCTCACTTTTGTCAAGAAGTCCGAGATTATAAAACTCCTGTTGTCTCTTTATCTCCTCTTCTTTTTCAGCCTTGGAGGTTTCATATACCTCTAATGTCTTTTGGAGCTGAAGTATACTTATATATTGCTTCACGACTTCAAGCCTGGTATCCCACTTTTCCTTCTCATAAGTGAGATCGTATAGTTCTTTGTTTTTTTTGGCTCCCTCTATACCGTAATAGATCTCCCCTCCGGAATATATCGGCTGTGTCACTACTATCCCGTTTTCAAAATATCCGTCGTCATAACTGTCGCCTCTGTCATCTGTATAGCCGCCTTCTATACTCACTGAAGGAAGAGCTCCCTTGGCAGTTTCCTTGTAAAGAAGCTCCTGCTGCACAGTCTCTATTTTGCTGTTTTTAAGGCCACGGTTATTTTCAAAAGCTGTGTTTACAGCTTTTTCCAAAGAAACTTCCGTCCCGAAAGAACTGCATGAGATTAATATCATCATGCCCAATATTTTTTTCTTCATACTCATCTTCTCCTTGTTAAAGTATTTATATTTATATAGTTTATAGTAACCCTTAGAGTGACTCTAAGGTCAATAATAAATCTTTCTGTTTATCATTCAATTATAAATATATTAGTAACATCTCTCTGTGTCATCTTTATGTCCATAAGACTCCTTCACTTAGCTGGAATCAAACCACTCAGCCTTAGAACATCTGGAAAATAAACTTTAGATAACATAAAAAAAAGGGAGCCCTCTAAGGAACTCCCAATAATTATTAAATATTTCAAACATAATCTGGAAAAGGTACTCCTAGAACTTCCAGCTGACTCCTAGATCTATATTGTTTTCACCAAGATCATCCTGTTGTGTGTAGGAATACATAATTCTGTAAGTCAGAGAATCATTTACATTGAAATTTACACCAGTCAATATGCTGTAAGTATCTTCATCAATGTTGGTACCTTTGATTTTAAAGCTTTCTGCATTGACATCGCCTCTGAAAGAAGCTTCCTGGTCTTTGTTTAAGTCGGCATATTCGTGTTCCCACGATCCTCCCACAAACCAGACAATTTTGTCAGTGAGATCCGTATCAAGTCTTAGCCCGATTTTACTTGTCACAGAGTCAAGCCCCTGTTTTTCCACATCAAGTGCTGCAAGTCCTATACTTCCGCTTTCTGTGAAGCTTTCTCTCTCTATCCTGGAATAACCAGCACCGATGGAAGGAACCAGAGTAACTCTTTCACTTAACTTTATATTTTTACTCAGGTCACTACCGATACTTACACTGTAGCTGTCATAATCTGAAGTTGCCTGTAGACCCAGGGTGGTTATTTCACGGGTAACATCATTTTTAGAATACTCTGCTCCCAGATGAGACGCCAGCATATACTCATTACCAAAATATAGTTTGTGTGTCATACCCAGATGGAAAGTTTCTGTCTCAGCATCGCTGCCGTCATCATAGTCATTTCTTGCATCAAAATAACCGTAGGATAGTCCCACTGATGAATTTTTTCCCGTTACCTTTTCGGTAATCCCCACAAATCCAGAGGCGTGGGTATCATATTCCACTCCTGACTTGTCATAGCTTCCTGTGCTTCCCAGAATATCGAAATGCTGTATATATTTCTCTTCCCCTTCCAGGAATGAGTAGTTGGGGCTCAGTGTAAAGGTGTCAGAGGAAAGTTCTGCTGTGGAATTTTCCAGCAATAATGCGAAATCACTCTGTCTCTTCCCTCCCAAGGTAAGTGGGCTGCTCATCATAGAGCTGATCTTTCCTTTAAACATTTTGTTTCTCTGGATATAGTCGCTAGACAGACTGCTGTACATCTC
>NZ_JBFHGC010000094.1:0-6786 GCF_041583315.1 Ilyobacter sp.
CAACGAGATACTTGGTGGAGAGAAAGGGGTCTATGACCTGGTACATCCAAATGATCACGTGAACTACTGTCAGTCGACAAATGATGTGATACCGACAACTGGAAAGCTGACAATTTTGAGAATGAGCATGGAACTTTTGGTGAGTCTTGAAAACCTATATGACGCCCTTATGGAAAAATCAAAAGAGTTTGACAGCGTTATCAAAATGGGAAGAACTCATCTTCAGGATGCAATTCCTATCAGATTAGGTCAGGAATTTAAGGCCTACGCCCTTCCAATAAAAAGAGATATAAACAGGATTAAATCTGTTTTGGAAGATTTTAAATATGTAAATATGGGAGCTACAGCTGTAGGTACAGGCCTAAATGCTGATGTGAGCTATGTGAAAAGTGTTGTGAGATTTTTGTCAGAAGTCAGCGGAATAGAGCTTGTACAGTCAGAAGACCTTGTAGACGGCACCAGAAATTTAGATGTATTTGTATGGATGTCATCGGCTTTAAAAATTTGTGCAGTAAATCTTTCTAAAATGGTAAATGATCTGAGACTAATGGCTTCCGGACCTACTGCAGGTTTTAATGAGATAAACCTTCCTCAGATGCAGCCAGGTTCTTCAATAATGCCGGGAAAAGTGAATCCGGTTATTCTAGAAGTGGTAAATCAGGTATCCTTTCAGGTATTTGGAAATGATCTCACCATAACAAAGGCGGCAGAAGCCGGGCAACTTGAGCTCAATGTATTTGAACCTGTTCTTTTCTTTAACCTGTTTCAGTCTGTGGAGATTCTGAAAAACGGAGTAGATACACTGGTTGAAAACTGTATAGAGGGAATAACTGCAAATGAAGCAAGATGCAAGAAGATGGTGGATGACAGCATAGGTATTCTAACGGCTCTTAATCCTCATATCGGATACAAAAATGCCTCGGATATAGCAAAACAGTCTTTAAAAGAAGGAATTCCTGTGGCTACGCTTCTTGTGAGAAACGGTCTTATCAGCCAGGCAGATATAGATGTCATATTGAATCCTTTTAATATGACTAATCCCGGAATATCTGGAAAGGAACTTTTAGCGAGATAAAAGATATATTTTTTCAAGAAAAATTAAAAGTCCCAGCCTAAAGTAATTTGGCTGGGACTTTTAATAGAAGGATATATTGTAATTTTTACTTTATTTAATTAAAAAAGTGATTTTTTTAATTAACTAATCAAGGATGGTCTTGTATTTACTTTATAGATGAAATATAATTATGTAGTAGATGACAACAAAAAGTTTTGATTTTTTTTAAAGACCTTCAAAACGTTACAAAAATAAATTTTATTATCTGTAAATTAAAGAAATATAAAATCTTATCTTTTATCGTTTTTGATGATTAAGAACATTTTTTTGTTAAAAAAGTAACAATCTATAAAAAATTATTGTTTAAAATTTGAGAGGAGGTGAAGGTCTGGATTTAGATAAAGATCCAGATCGAGTAGATGAAGTATAGTTACTATCCTGGATGTACTTTAAAAACCAAGGCACAAGAACTTGAAAAATTTGCCCTAGATTCTGCCAGAGAGCTGGGAGTAACCCTGGATGAACAGAAAGACTGGCAGTGCTGCGGTGCTGTATATCCTATGGGAAAAGATGAAGTCGCCACAAAGCTGTCCTCAGTGAGAAGCCTTGCAGCTGCTAGGGATAAAGGGGAGAAACTGGTGACCCTATGCTCTGCATGTCACCATGTGATAAAGAGGGTCAATGATGATATGAAAAATGACTCAGCCATCAGAGAAAAGGTGAACAACTATTTAGAACTTGAAAAGAGCTACAGCGGTGAGGGAGAGGTAATACACTTCCTTGAGATGCTCCGAGATGATATAGGCTTTGATAAGCTGGCTGAGAAAGTGACAAATCCGCTGAAAGGTCGTAGAATCGGAGCCTATTATGGATGTCTTCTACTGAGGCCGAACAGAGAGATGAATTTTGATGATGCTGAAAATCCTGTCATAATTGAAAACTTCATAGCTGCCTTAGGTGCAGAACCTGTAAAATATCTTTATAGGACAGAGTGCTGCGGAGGTTATCTCGTAACAGATAATAAAGCTGTGACAGATGAGATGACTGAAAATATCGTGAGATCAGCAGCGATGAATAAGGTGGAAGAGATTGTAACTGCCTGTCCTCTCTGTAAGTACAACCTGGAGGAAAGCGGAGAAGCCGGTAATAAAAATATAGGGGTTAGTTATTTCACAGAACTTTTGGCTGAAGCCCTGGGAGTGAAATAACAATATTCAAATAGGAGGAATGAGAGTGGTAAGATCAAAGGTTGTTCCTGATAAAGATAAAAAAGAGCTGGCTGAAATACTAAAGATCAGCGGTGAGATGATAAATGACTGCATGCAGTGCGGGAAATGTACTGCAGGCTGTCCTGCAACTGCCGGAATGGATATACTTCCTCATCAGATAATAAGAGATCTCCAGCTGGGACAGGTAAAAAAAGTCATGGAGAGCAAGACTATATGGAGCTGTGCTTCATGCTTTGCATGTGCATCCCGTTGTCCGAGAAATGTAGACCTTGCAAGACTCATGGAGGCTGCACGTCTTCTAATAGTGAGAAAAAAAGGAAGTGCAAGACTAAAGCCTGAAACTGTATCTGAGCTGATGGCAGATAAAAAAATGCCTCAGCAGGCTGTAGTCAGTGCATTCCGTAAATATAACAAATAGATTCATAAGAACCCTGATTTATAGGGTGTAATCTTGTAAGGAGGTATAGCATTGCAAAGAATTGGAGTTTTTGTGTGTTGGTGCGGTTCTAATATAGCTGCCACCGTAGATGTAGAAAAGGTATCTGAAGAGATAAAAAATATGCCGGGAGTGGTCTACTCCAGCAATTATCAATATATGTGCTCTGAGGTAGGGCAGAACATGCTCAAGGATGCAGTGAAAGAACATAACCTAGACAGACTGGTGATATCTTCTTGTTCCCCGAGGATGCATGAGGTTACTTTTCGTAAGGCTGCCAAGGCTGCAGGTATAAACCCTTACCTCATAGAAGTGGCAAACATAAGAGAGCAGTGTTCATGGGTTCATAAAGATAAGGTCGCAGGAACAGAAAAAGCCATAGCTCTCACCAGAGCAGCAGTGGCTAAGGTGGCTCTGAATCAGGAACTTGTTCCAGGGGAAATAGCAGTAACAAAGAAAGCCCTTGTTATAGGAGGGGGAATAGCCGGGATACAAACAGCCCTGGATATAGCAGAGGCCGGATACATGGTAGACATTGTGGAACAGTCACCTAGTATAGGGGGTAAGATGGCTCAGATAGACAAGACTTTCCCTACGCTGGATTGTTCTGCCTGTATACTGACTCCCAAGATGGTAGATGCTGCCCAGCATCCAAACATAACCCTTCATACCTATAGTGAAATAGAAAAGGTAGGGGGATATGTGGGTAATTTCCAGGTGGATATAAGGAAAAAAGCCCGTTATGTGGACATGGATAAATGCACAGGATGCGGAGTCTGTACGGAAAAATGTCCATCCAGAAAGACAAAGAGTGAGTTTGAAGAGGGGCTATCCAACAGGGGAGCAATCTATACTCCATTTGCACAGGCAGTACCAAATGTACCTGTGATAGATGAAGAAGGATGTATAAAACTTAAAACAGGAAAATGCGGTCTCTGTGAAAAAATATGTTCTGCAGGAGCTATAAAATTTGACGATAAAGAAGAGGTAATAACTGAGAGCTACGGGGCAGTAGTAGTGGCTACCGGATATGACCTTATAAACCTTGATAAGTTTGGAGAGTATCAGTACAGCGAGCATCCAGATGTGGTAACCTCCTTAGAATTTGAGAGAATAACAAATGCTGCAGGGCCTACAAACGGTAAATTTGTACGTCCCTCTGACGGGAAGAGGCCCAAAAAAGTGGTCTTTGTCCAGTGTGTAGGATCGAGGGATAAGACTGAGAGAGGAAAATCATATTGCTCTAAAATATGCTGTATGTACACGGCGAAGCATGCAATGCTCATAAAGGAAAAATATCCGGATATAGAGGCCTATGTATTTTATATAGATGTACGTACTCCCGGGAAAAATTTTGATGAGTTTTACAGGAGAGCAGTGGAAGAATACGGTGTGAACTATATCAAAGGTATGGTAGGAAAAGTATTCCCTGAGGGAGACAAGCTGATGGTTCACGGAGTAGATACCATGAGCGGAGAAACCCTGATAATAGATGCTGACATGGTTGTACTGGCTGCAGCTACCAAGGCAAAAGATGACGCAGTTGACCTAAAAAGAAAATTAAATATAAGTACAGATTCAGACAACTTCTTTACTGAAGCTCATTCAAAACTGAAGCCGGTGGAAACTGCTTCAGCCGGAATATATCTGGCAGGAGCATGTCAGGGTCCAAAGGATATACCGGAAACAGTGGCTCAGGCAAGTGCCGCAGCGGCAAAAGCCATAGGTCTACTAAATAAGGCAAAACTTGTAAATAATCCATGTGTATCCACAGTGGATGAAGCTCTATGCAGCGGATGTCTCGCATGTACAAAAATGTGTCCTTATGATGCAATATCTTCAGAAGAGATTGAGATAAATGATCATGGTAAAATAACCAGAAAAGTGGTGGCCAAGGTAAATGAAGCTCTTTGTCAGGGATGTGGAGGATGTACTGTAACATGTCGTCCTGGAGCTATTGACCTTAAAGGATTTACAAATAAACAAATTTTAGCGGAGGTAGATGCAATATGTCAGTAGAATTTAAACCCTTGATAGTTGCCTTTTGCTGCAACTGGTGCAGTTATGCAGGGGCTGACCTAGCTGGGAATAGCAGACTGAACTATCCTGCAAATGTAAAGATAATAAGAGTTCCATGCTCATGCAGAGTCAATGCCAACTTTGTACTAAGGGCCTTTCAGAGAGGGGCAGACGGGGTAGTGATCGCAGGATGTCATCCTGGAGACTGTCATTATTCTACGGGGAACTATTATACCAGAAGACGTTTTTCCCTTGTGACCAATCTTATGGAATATATGGGTATAGAAAATGGAAGATTTAAGGTTGACTGGATATCTGCTGCAGAGGCAAATAAATTTGCAAGTGTTATGAACGAAGTTTTAGAGAACGTTCATAAACTTGGTCCGAACAGAAAGTTGAGGGATGCAAGATGGGAAAGATAGGTGAGAAGATAAGGGAAACAGCAAAACGTGCCCTTGAAAATAAAGAGGTAGATAAAATATTGGCATGGCAAAAAGGAGACTTGTGGTATGACTCATATCCTGCCTTTATTAGTAAGGTCGAGGATGCAGATTCTATCATATGGGATTCTTTTTGTGTAAATAATCTGAGCAAGTATCTTATAAAGGAACTTCAGCAGAATGATAAAGTGGGTATTTTTGTAAAGGGATGTGACTCCACCTCATTTAACCAACTGCTGAAAGACAACAGGGTAGATAGGGAAAGAGTTGTTCTCTACGGAATACCTTGTGAAGGGATGATAGACCCGGAAAAAATAAAAGATCTTGAATTGAATAAAGGATTAAAAGAAGTGTCGCGATGCGGAGATACAGTTACGTTGGTGACCAAGGACGGAGAGAAGAATATATCTGCTGAAAATGTGGAGTACGATAAATGTGCCGTGTGTCTTTATCCCAATCCCGTAGTTTATGATGAACTTATGGGAGAAAAAGTAGAAAGAGAAATAAGTATAGAGGACAGGTTCAAGGGTGTAGAAGAGATAGAGGCCATGTCTCCTGATGAACGTTATGATTTTTGGGCAGAACAGTTTAAAAAATGTATAAGATGTAATGCCTGCCGTGATATATGTCCTGCATGCAGTTGTGTAAAGTGTGTATTTGACAATGATGACGCAGATTTGGCAGGAAAAGCAAGGGTAGAGAGTGAAGATGCCTTTTTCCATATGATAAGAGCCTATCACGTGGCAGGACGTTGTGTGGATTGCGGTGAATGTGCAAGAGTATGTCCTTCGGGAATACCTCTAGACAAGCTTAATCGTAAAATAATAAAAGATATAAATGAGAATTACGGGGAATTTGATGCAGGAGCGGATTCTACAACTGCAGCCCCTCTTGTGACTTTTGAAGTTAATGACAGAGACACATTTACAAAGGGAGGGAAATGATGAAAAAAATATCAAAAGATAAATTGCCTCAGTTATGGCAAAAAATCAGTGGTGATTTTGATCTCTTTCTCCCTATTGAAAAAGATAAAACACTTAATTTTTCCATATGGGAAGAGGGAGAAAAAGTAAACCTGAAAAAACTCAGAACTAATCTTCCTCTCAAAAATATTGTTTTTCCTCAGACTGAGACCTATCTGAAATTTAAGAGTGAGGGAAAAAAACTGAGTCTTAAGAGCGTGGCTGCCCAGGGAGATAAATATGTAGTCTTCGGAGCAAGACCTTGTGACATAGCAAGTTTCAAACTTCTTGACAATATATTTTTGAGAGAACCTGTGGACACATATTATAAGGCTCACAGAGACAAAGGAACAATCATATCATTGGGGTGCAATGACCCTGAAGAAACTTGTTTTTGCGGGTCTTTCGGGATAGAACCTGGTTCTGCTCCAAAAGATGCCGATATAGCTCTGTGGGATACCGGTTCTGAACTTCTTTGGAAGTCTCAGAGTGAAAAGGGAGAGGCTCTCACCAGTAGTGTGATTGATCTTTTGGAAGATGCCGGAGAAGAGCATGAGGGGAAAGTACAAGAGATACAAAATGAGATAAAAGAGAAGATGGAAGAACTTCCTTTTTCAAAAATAGATCCTTCAAAGATAGAAGGAAC
>NZ_JBFHGC010000095.1:0-6668 GCF_041583315.1 Ilyobacter sp.
CACTTAAAAATTAGAATATTTAAATGCTTTTTAAAATCTTTAAAGTGCCTATTCGTGGGACTAGCGTTAAGAAATATACTCAATTTTACGTAAAGAAAATACAATGTCTGAGTGAAGCGAGTTTTGTATTTTTAGTAAAATTTCTTATATTTTAGCTTGGACAAGACAAGGCTTGATTTTTGGTTACTTTTCATCAAGGAAAAGTGACATAGTTCGTATAAATTCAATAACTTACTCCTTATAGCAAAATATCGGAGTACTCCTCATGCCTTCTGAAAAAAATAACTGCAAAACTGCATACGGGAATTATCTTATAATTTTTCTCTTTTACGTATTTTACACTCTCTAATGCCAGCTCTTTAGCCAGCCCTTTGCCTCTATAGTTAGGATCTACATATGTATGATTTATAGCTATTTTACCCTCTCCTCCGTAGACATAAGTCAGTTCTGCAATGTTTTTGCCATCTTGCTCAATATAAAATATTTTTTCGTTTTCATTGTGCAAAACTATCATATTAAACACCTCCATTATGAATTATTTTATAAATTTTGCTTATTTCCTTTCTTTTTTGTAGTATATTTTAAAAATATATTATATTATAATACGTCCACACAGGAATTCTGATTTTTTAACGGTATTATTTATGCATAATAACAATCTGCAGGGGGAATCAAAATTGAGTAAAAAAAGAAAAATAATTATATTTTTTTTCTTGATATCAACATTATTTATAGGCCTTTTAAAATTACCATCCTATGTCAAAAAAGTAACTGTGGAACACTTGGAAGAGCTCACTGGACGTAAGGTTTCCTCGGAAAAATTAAAGTTCAACTATTTTACATCGACTTTATACCTAGAGAATTTCAAAATCTTTGAAAAAGACAATGAAAATATCTTTGTGGCCTTTGACTCCTTTGATATAAATATCAATCCTGTTCAGCTCATAACGAAAACCCTTTATATAAAAGAGATTACCCTTGTTAATCCCCAGATTCATTTAGAGTTTTTAGATAACCGAAGAAATTTTGACGATATACTGGAGAAATTTGCACAGGAAAAAATAAAAGAAACTGAAATCCAGGTGGATCAGGAAAAATCTTCAAAAGGATTTTTGAAAAACATCGAGATAAAGAACATCTCCATAGAAAATCTTACTCTTTATTATTTAGACGAAATAATAGAGACAAACAATAAATTTACTTTGAAATCACCTGAAGTGATCTACGGAAACAATGTTTTTAAATTTTCCACCAAGATTGATTTCTTAGATGAGAGCATCGCCGATATGACATTCTTTTACGAAAATCCGACTTCTGAATTTCAGGGAAGTCTCATTCTTGAAAACTTTGTTCTCTCTGACAAGCTGTATCCTGTAGAAAAGTTCCTCAATCTGAAAGATATAAACGGCTCTATGGATCTAGAACTTCAATTCAACGGAAATATAAAGGAAAGTGTCTATATATTTTCAGGGGATATGGCTCTGGAAGACTTTAATATTACCAACGACAAAAAGATACTTTCCCTTAGAAGAGGAAGATTCATATTCCCGACTTTGGATATAAACAGCCGGAATTTTGACATCTCCAAGATAGATGCCCAGGGACTGTATTTTGACCATACTCAGAACCCATGGAAAAAAGATAAAAAGAGTGAATCAGAGACTGCTGAAAAAAAAGAAAAAGCCCCGCAAAGGAGCATCAAGTTGTATATAGCTAAAATGATTTTTTCAGATTCCACTTTCATAGATGAAGATTATAAACTGAATAAACTCTCTCTGAAAATAGAGAACTTCAGAAACTCTTTGGGAACAAGTTTCCCTCTGAAATTAAGTGTAAATTTAAACGGAGATACCGAGATAAAAACTCAGTCCCAGTTTACCCTTTTAAAGGATTTTAAAAATGACTTTACAATAGGACCGGAAGCTATGTCTGGAGCTGGAAATCTTGAGATCAAGGGTAAAAATCTCTCCTTCATAGAAAAATTTACGAAGGAAAAGCTGCCTTTTACTGTTTTCTCAGGAGCGTTTTCCTATAGAGGAGATTATGAATATACCTTTCCTCTCCTCACTCTGGGAGTAGAGTTTGATGCGGAAAAAGTGGGAATAAAAGAGAAGAATAATTCTGACTACTCTCTGGATATAGAGAAGACCACCATGAATAACCTTTTCACCCTAGATGTCACCGACTACCTATATGATTTTACAGGTCCTGTGAAACTTGAAAACTTTAAGTTTGCAGGTAAAGATGCTTCTCTTATACTGGGGGGAGAAAGTATAGAGGGAGAGATAAACTCAATCAAGAACAGTACCTATCTGCTGAATACCCTTAATACCCAAGGCTTGTATGTGAATATCCAACCGGGGGAAAAAGAGGAAAACTCCCCTGAGAAAGATACTGATTTTCCAAGAGTGAATATAAGCACATTGACCATGAAAGACGGAAGTTTTTCTCACCCGAATTTTAAGGGTGGAAATGTTGATTTAACAGGATCAGATATAGGTACTTTAAAAGAGGACTCATCCTTTGATCTTTCATTCCTCTACAACAATAGAGCTCCTGTAAAATTTAACGGAAAAATTAAAAAAGACGGTATTATTGAAAATAAAGATGATTTGAAAAATCTGGCTTTTTCAGGGGAAGTTTCCGCTAAAAAAGTAGACCTTCAGGACATGAACTTTATTCTGGAAAAAACGCCTTATACACTGGAGGGAGTAGCTGATCTGGACAGCAGCTTATCATACAGAAAGTCTGCTCTGAAAACTAAAAACTCTGTCTATGGTGAAAATATTGGATTTTTCCAGAAGGCAGGAGAGGACAGTGTAAAACTAAAAAGTGCCACTGGAAACTTTGACCTGAATATGAAAAATTCTGATACACACCTCCTGGACGGAGAGTTTGTATTCAACGGGATAATGGGAAAATCAGGTGATAAAAGGCCGATGGTCAGTATAGAGGCTCTCTCTCTCTCCCTGCCTAGAGCAGACAAAGAAAGTGTCTCAATCAGTAATCTGAAGATAACTAAGCCTGTTGTCAATCTTCAGATTCTGAAAAATGAGGATAACCTTATCTTTACAAAAAAAACTGAGGTAACAGACTCAGAAAATAAACCTCAGAAAAGTACAACTTCACTGCCAGAGGTAAATATATCCAATGGAATTATCTCAGATGGTAAAATGAACTTTTTCACTGAGGATATAAATTATTCTTTAAAAGATATAGAACTTTCTTTAAAAAATTTCTCAACGTCAAAAGATAAAGAGTTCTCGCTGAATATGGAGAGCGGACTGACAGGCGTAGGTAAACTGGATATCAATGCAGTATCATCTCTGGAAAAAAACTGGGATTTCTCTCCCAAAAATTTTAATCTTGACGGATTTTTAAAAGTTTCAAATCTTGATCTTCTGGATTTTAATGATTTTCTGAATAAATATCTGCCAAACAGATTTGATTCTGGAAAAATATATTACACAGGAAAAATGGATTTGAAAAAAGGTAAATTCTCAGGGGAGAACATACTAACGGTAAAAAATATTCAGCTGGGTAAGAAGACAGGTGTAGAATCTTCTGTTCCTCTGGGACTGGCAGTAAAAGTTCTGAAAGACAGGAAAAACCAGCTTGTACTTGATGTACCCGTGTCGGGAGACTTTAACAACCCTACATTCAAGATATACAAGGTGGTATTGCAGACGATTACCAACATATTTGTAAGGGCTGCTGCTTCACCTGTGACGATACTGGCCAGCACCTTCAATTTTAACAGTGATGAGATACAGACTATATCCTTTGATCTGCTGTCCTCTGATCTCAAGGCAAAAGAGATAAAAAAGCTGGAAAAAATTTCAGAGGTATTAGAAGCAAAAGAAAATTTAAGGGTAAGTTTTACACTCTTTAATAATCTGGAAACTGAAAAAGATCTTTTAAATGAAAAACTGAAAGAAAATATGATATTTAAAAGAGATACAAGTGAAGAAAAATTGAAGAGAGAGATATACTCTGTAATGACAAAACGAAGAGAGAATATAATCAAGTTTTTTGAAAAGAGACTATTGGAAAAGAGAATAGATGTAGACCTGTCACCTGTAAGAAGAGACAGGCCACAGGCATCTGTAGATTTTATAATCGAATAATCCATAGTACTTCTCCCTGACCTGGAAGATATTTTGTTCTCCGGTCAGGGAGATTTTTATTATTTTAAATAAAAACAGCTTCTATAAATAGAAGCTGCGATAGAAAAATAGGGTTTGGTTATTCCATAAAAAATTTTAAGGGGTTGAAAATACTCAGAGTTTATTTACTTTGATCTGGACCTGGTACATACTCTCTTCTAAATTTAAGAAAGGCAGCAGCAGAGGTATGAGAAGGGCATTTCCTACAGGTTTGTAACTGTTTTTACTGCACCACTCCTCTATAATATCTGAGTTTTCCCCTTCCAGAAAAAATCCCTTCCTGTAAAAAGATAGATATTCCCCGCCATCAAACTTAAGGTTTTTAAAACCATCTCCAGATGTATCTCCCTTGCTGAAAATTCCCAGTAAAATTTCTTCTTTTTCTTCTTTGTTTTCAGGATTATATTTTACTGCTGCAATATCTCCCACAGTAAGAAAATCCCTTCCCTGATTCCTTTTTTCCAGCCCGATAACAACAGGAGGCAGATCCTCTAATTTCTTGCTTTTTACCACAGAGTATATGAGATACCTCAGGGGAATATTTTTTATTTTAAATTCTATCTCCTCTTTGAGATCAACGATCTCTTCAAGGCAGTTTAGTTTGTCTTCGATTATTTTTTTTGCCCTCTGTATTTCCAAAAACTTTTTTTCTACTATTTTTTCTTCCATTCTTAAATTCTTTATATATTCTTTCATGTTGGTATTTAAATAGTTTTTTTTGATCTCTCCCAGGGAAACCCCTATAGCCTGGAGGGATTTTATCATTGCCAGTGATTTGATCTGCTGTATGGAATAATATCTGTATTTTGTCTCTGGGTCTGTATATGCAGGCTTTAATATATCCATTTTGTCATAATGTATAAGCATTTTTCTGGATGTATTCCCCATATTTCCAAACTCGCTTATTTTTAAATAATTGTTAGAATTCATATCTATGCACTTCCTTGGATTTGAATTTATAACCTCGTCTCCATGTATTCTAACTGATTATTTCTTTTTTTGAAAACTTTTTTTCAAGGTAATCGTACATTATTATATACAGTATTCCGGTGAAAATAAAAGATATCCCTATTAATTTATTCATGGGGAAGTGGTATCCATAGACAGAATCCAAAATAAGGCTGGCTGTTATCTGCCCCAGAAAAGTAAAAATTGTGCTGTAAAGAAGGGGCAATTTTGGGATCAAAAAATTTGCTAAAAGTGTTATAATAATTACCAGGATACCTCCTGAGAAAAATACAAGGGGTACCTCTGAAATTTCATAATGATGTGACAGGTCAAGCCTCACAGCTTTATACATAAAAAGAAAAATAAAGGCTATGAAAAAATTTATAAATGTGGCATTTATAAGGCCTATTTTTTTCGCAAGTGACGAGTTGCATATCAGCTGGATGTTTATAATGACTCCAGTCAAAAAAGCCAGTAAAAAGAACATATGAGTACCCCCTATAATTAGATATTTATTATGATTATTCCTGCAAATATGAGCAGCAGTCCCAGACTTTTCTTTATGCTGAATTTGTGGACCTGCCTTCTGAATAACCCGAAATGATCAATGGCCAGGGAAGAAAGAAGCTGACCTATTATGAGAAAAAGTATTGTGAAGGAGACGCCTATTTTTTTCATTGTGACACTTTCAAGAAATATAATGAGGATACTCAGAAGTCCGCCTGTATAGAGGTAAACCTCAGTGGGAAAATTTCTAATCTTTGTCCCTGTAACGAGCTTCACGGCAAGTATGGATATGAAGGCCAGTGTATGGATAATAAAAACGGCATCTGAATCACCTGTAAATTTTGATAAAATTCCGTTTGAGAATATCAGAAGACTAATCAATCCACCTGTAAATATGTTTCCTATATGATAATTCAATTTCATCACCTCATATAGAAATATATCAAAAACAGCAAACATATAACCGGACATATGTCCGAAAAGAGAGGGCGGATTTATGGACAATATTGGAAAGATAGAAAAATTCATAAAAAAATATGATCTGGAGAAATATTTAGAGGGTTATAATTACTCTGATATAGAGATAAGAACATTTGAGAAAGACTCCTACCTCATGATGTCCGGAATGGACAAAAGGAAACTATATCTTTTTGTAGACGGTCTTTTGAAGGTGACGCTGTTTTCCAATGACGGTAATGAGATGCTTCTAGAGCTGACAAAACCCTTTGATATTTTAGGAGATGTGGAGTTTCTTTTGGAAGAGGATATTTACTATAATATTCAGATAAAAGAAAAAAGTACTTTTCTCGAGCTGGATTTTGACAGTGCTGTGAAAAATATAAGATTTTATGAACTAATGGCAAAAACTCTGGCCAAAAAACTAAGGAAAACATCTGAGAAATATTCTGTGAAAAAACTCTGCAACAGTAAGATATTAGTTGCAAAATTTATAACGGATAACAGAGAGTACTTTTCAGATACCATAAAATACGGTGATATCTCAAAATTGTTAGGGCTCTCAGAAAGACAGCTGAGAAGAATTTTAAA
>NZ_JBFHGC010000096.1:0-6639 GCF_041583315.1 Ilyobacter sp.
CTATAATTTTAGAGAAAAGGTTACTTTTTCGAACACAGTCAGAAACAGATAGAACTCAGTAAATACAGGCTCTGAAGAATATAAATATATTAAATATATCTGCATTGTATACTGTGTGAATTTTTAAAATTGCTGTAACTGTTGTAGAATAAGACAAATAAATTTATAGACAGAAATAATCATAGCTTGTTAAAAGGTATGTTTTCAGAGAGATCTGTAAATTGTTTTGTTTAAAAAGAAATTTAAAATTAAATTAGAATAAAGATAGAGGTTGCAGATTATCATTAGTAAGAAAAGGGAGAGCCGGCCAGCTCAGTGAACATTTCTAAAAGGGGGATCTGCCGAAATTCATTCTCACGTGCCATGGGGATGGGTTGGGGCATCGGAAAATATCCGGTGTACTGTCGTTGTCTCGTGAAGACAATGGAGTGCTATCTTACCATAACTATAATTTTTTTGTATTGTTTTAGTTGGTAGGATTGTACCCTGCCAACTTTTTTTGTATATAAAATTTTAATATAAAACGGAGATTTTTTAGGGGGGATATAAATGAAACTTTTTGGTTCTATGGAGATTAAAGAAAATCAGCTTTGTATAGGGGGAATGAGTGCCAAAGAGCTGGTGGGGAAGCATGGAACACCTCTCTATGTAATGGATGAAGCTCTCATCAGCAAAAATATGGAGACATTCAAAGCAGCTTTTAAATCAGACAGATTTGAGACTGAGGTTGTGTACGCATCAAAGGCTTTTCTTACTACAGGGATGTGTCAGATCGTAGACAGACACGGACTGAGCATGGATGTAGTGTCCGGGGGAGAACTATTCACTGTGAAGAGTGCAGGGTTTCCAATGGAAAGAGTACATATGCACGGGAACAACAAGACATGGGAAGAACTGGAGATGTGCTTAGACTACGGACTCGGAGAGATAATCGTAGATAACAGAGATGAACTGGATAAGCTGGAAAAAGTCTGCAGGGAAAAGGGGAAGAAAATAAATGTTCTTTTGAGGGTAAATCCAGGTATAGAGGCACATACTCATGAGTATATACAGACTTCCACTTATTCTTCAAAATTCGGTGAGTCTATATTTGACGAAAATATAAAAGATATAATCAATAAATTTATGGCTGCTGAATATGTGGAACTTAAGGGGTTTCACTGTCACATAGGATCTCAGATATTTGATGAAAAGCCTTTCTTTGCTGCCATGGACACAATGCTGAAATTTGTAAAGCAGATGAAGGAAGAGACAGGCCTTGATACGAAAGTGTTGAACCTCGGAGGAGGCTTCGGAGTTTATTATTTCAAGGGAGACGAGGCAGTGGACTTTGAGAAATTCTGTAAAGAGATGATAAGAGACCTGGAGCTGAAACTAGATGAATACAGTATAGAACTGGACAAGGTGATAATAGAGCCAGGAAGAAGTATAGTGGCAAATGCAGGAACTACCCTCTATACAGTGGGGGGAACAAAGGTAACATACAGCGGTAAAAAATATATTTTTATAGACGGAGGAATGACAGACAACATAAGACCGGCCCTTTACCAGGCACAGTATGAAGGGGTCATAGCCAACAGAGTAAATGAAAAGGAAGAAGATCTGGTGACAGTAGCAGGAAAGTGCTGTGAATCAGGAGACCTTCTTCTGAAAGACGTATATCTCCAGGAAGCAAAAGAGGGAGATATACTTGCAATTGGAACTACAGGGGCCTATAATTATAGTATGTCCAGCAATTACAACAGAATAAGAAAACCTGCAGTGGTTTTTGTAAAGGACGGAGAAAGTAAAGTAGCGGTGAAAAGGGAGAGCTATGAGGATCTTATAAGAAACGACCTCAAGCTTTATTAAGGGGGAATAAAAATTGAGAATAGTACAGAAATACGGGGGAACATCAGTAGGAACAATTGAAAAAATAAAAACCATAGCAGATCATCTCATAAAGGTCCAAAAAGAGGGGAATGAGGTAGTAGTAGTAGTATCGGCAATGGGTAAAATGACAGACGTACTTATCGGGAAAGCCAAAGAGATCACAGAGAGGCCTGACAGGCGTGAGTTGGACATGCTTATGTCCACAGGGGAGCAGCAGACAATAGCTCTTCTATCTATGGCTCTGAAGCACAAAGGGCAGGAAGCTGTATCCCTCACAGGTAGTCAGGCAGGAATACAGACCACAGGAACTCATACAAAAAGTAAAATAAAAAGTATAAATAAAGACAGGATAGAGAAACACCTTAAAGACGGAAAGATAGTTATTGTGGCAGGATTCCAGGGGATAAACGAAGCGGGGGATATAACCACCCTAGGACGTGGAGGTTCTGACACAAGTGCAGTGGCCTTGGCGGGAGCCTTGGGATGTCAGTGTGAGATCTACACTGACGTAGACGGGATATATACATGCGACCCGAGAGTCCATGCAGGAGCAAAGAAAATAGATAAGATCTCCTATGAAGAGATGATGGAGATGTCAAACCTGGGAGCAGGTGTGATGGAAGTAAGGGCTGTAGAGCTAGGTAAAAAATTTGGTGTCCCGATATATGTGGGAAGAAGTCTAGGGGAAAAGAACGGAACTTATATAGTAGAAAAGGAGCAGATAATGGAAGAGAAACTTATAACAGGACTTAGCATAAATGAAAATGTATTGATGGTGAATTTGCAAAATCTTTATAATAAACCTCAGAAAATAGCAAATATATTTTCTGCACTGGGAAAACAGGATGTAAATGTGGATATGATAAGCCAGAGTCAGTCAGTGGAAGACATGGTGGATATAAGCTTCACATGTCCTGCAACAGAGGAGGATCTGCTAGACAAGGCGGTAGAGATGATAGCAACTCAGAATCCTGCCCTGAAGATAAGCAAAAACCAGGATCTTATAAAGGTCTCTGTAGTGGGAGTGGGAATGATCAGTCACTCTGGAGTAGCAGGAAAACTTTTTGAAATTTTCGGAGAGAAGAATATAAAATTCTACCAAGTGACCACATCTGAGATCAGTATCTCCTTTACAATGGATAAGGACAGGAAAAAAGCAGCTGTAGATGCCATAGCAGAAGCATTTAATATCTAGGAGGCGGTATGTTAAAATTTGAAAAATATCACGGTCTTGGAAATGATTTTATAATATTCAATGAAGAGGAAGTAAAAGGCCTCGACTATTCAGAACTTGCAATGAAGGTCTGCCACAGGAATTTTGGTATAGGGGCAGACGGGATGATGGTAGTGGCAAAATCAGAAAAAGCAGACATAAGAATGATATTCTATAATGCCGACGGAAGCGAGGCTCCCATGTGTGGTAACGGAGTACGTTGTTTTTCACACTTTGTGAGAAATAATAAACTTGTGGAAAAGGATGTCATGTCAGTAGAGACTCTGGCAGGAAACATGATAATAAAAACAGATGAAAAAGACGGTAAATATTTAGCCAGGGTAAATATGGGGATGCCGATTTTTGAGACAGAGAATATTCCCATGAGTATATCAGAAAAAGATTTTATTGAAAGAAAGATAGAATCTTATGACAGGGAGTTCAGTGTATCGGCTCTTTTCATGGGGACTACTCACAGTGTGACTTTCGTAGAGGATCTGGAAACACTGGATATACAAAAGTACGGAAGAAATCTGGAGATAAATCCTCTATTTCCCAAGAGAACCAATGTGAATTTTTCCAAGGTAATCTCAAAGAACAGGGTGGACGTGAAAACATGGGAGAGGGGAGCCGGATATACCTTCGCATGCGGAACGGGAGCCTGTGCAGTGGTGGTAATAGGAAACCTTACAGGAAGACTGGATAAGAGTGTAGAGGTCCGGGTACCAGGAGGAAAACTCTTTATAGAGCTCACTGATGAGGGAGTATTTATGACAGGAGAAAGTAAAAAAATAGCAGAAGGTCATTATTTTAAATAGAATATTTCAGTTCTGAAAGATAGACTCAAAATAAAATTTTCATCGAGAGAGGTATGGAAAATATGAAAAAATATAATATAGCAGTTGCCGGTGCAACTGGAATGGTAGGAAGAAAATTCTTGGAAGTGCTTGCAGAAAGAGATTTCCCAATTGAAAATCTGTATCTTTTTGCATCCAAAAGGTCTGCAGGAAAGAAGATGGAGTATAGAGGGAAAAGCTATATAGTAGAAGAGCTCACTGACGAAGTTTTTGACAGAGACATTGATATAGTCCTGTTCTCAGCAGGAGGAGCAACAAGTGAAAGATTCTCACCTGTTGCCAGAGATAAAGGTGTAATAGTGGTAGACAACAGCAGCGCATTCAGAATGTACCCGGAGATACCTCTTGTGGTACCAGAGGTAAATCCTGGAGATGTGGAAAAACATAAGGGAATAATAGCAAATCCCAACTGTTCTACAATTCAGTCGGTACTTCCGTTAAAGGCTCTTTCTGAAAAATTCGGAGTAAAAAGAGTAGTATATTCTACATACCAGGCAGTGTCGGGGTCTGGAGTGAACGGTATAGAGGATCTGAAAAGAGGACTAGAGGGAAGAGAACCTAAAAATTATCCTCATCCAATCGCCAACAACTGCCTTCCTCATATAGATGTATTTCTAGAGGACGGATATACAAAAGAAGAACGTAAAATGATAGAGGAAACAAGAAAAATCCTGGGGATCCCGGATCTCCCTATAACAGCTACCTGTGTAAGGGTACCTGTGGAAAACAGTCACAGCATATCGATAAATATTGAACTTGGAAAATCCTTTGAAATGACAGAAATATTTGAGGCGCTGAAGGGATTTGATGGTATAATAGTGGAGGATGACACATCGAAGAACATTTATCCCATGCCTATCCACGCAAGCGGAAGAGATGAAGTCTTTGTAGGAAGAATAAGAAGAGATTTCAGCAGGGAAAACAGTGTAAACATATGGTGTGTTGCGGATAATATCAGAAAAGGGGCTGCAACAAACACAGTCCAGATAGCAGAACTCTTAATCAAAAAGGGTCTAATCTAAGCTCAATTAAGGAGGAAATATAATGTTTACAGGGTCAGGAGTAGCTATAATTACCCCGTTTAAAAAAACCGGTGAGGTTAATTTTGAAAAACTTGTGGAATTAATAGAATTTCATATTGAAAATAAAACAGATTCTATAATAATAACAGGAACTACAGGAGAGGCTTCGACACTTTCTGACGACGAGCACCTTGCTGTAATAAAGTGTGCAGTGGATACAGTAAAGGGAAGAATACCTGTAATCGCAGGGACAGGAAGCAATGATACCAGACACGGAATAGAACTCAGTGTAGAGGCGGAGAAGCTAGGTGTTGACGGACTTTTACAGGTGACTCCTTATTACAATAAAACTAACAGAGAAGGTCTTATCAGACATTTTGAAAGTATAGCAGAATCTGTAAATATACCGATTATTCTTTATAATGTTCCAGGGAGAACAGGTATGAATATTCCCGTAGATGTAGTGGCTCATTTAAGCAAAAATGAGAAAATAGTGGGAATAAAAGAAGCAAGCGGAAATATCTCTTATGCAGTTGAAATTGCCAGACTTTGTAATGAAAATTTTGTGATGTACTCAGGAAATGATGATATAATAGTTCCTATGCTGTCCATAGGATCAAAAGGTGTAATATCTGTTGTCGCAAATATTATGCCTAAGGAGACCCACGATATGGTGGATCTGTTTTTAAAAGGAGAAGTTGAAAAATCAAGAGATTTACAGCTTCACCTAAAGCCCTTTATAGATGCTCTTTTTATTGAGACCAATCCTATTCCTATAAAGAAAGCTATGAACCTTACTGGATTTGAAGTAGGAGGATTAAGACTTCCTCTTTATGAGATGAGTGAAGGAGCCACTGCAAAATTAGCAGAAGAGATGAAAAAAATAGGTTTATTAAAGGGGTAGGTGATTATGAATATAGCAGTTTTCGGATATGGTATGATGGGTAAATTTGTCTGTGAAGATGTTACATCTGCCGGGCTTAATATTGCCGGAGTTATTGAAAAGAGAGATGACGTTCAGGCAGTAGCACCTGTAACAAGTGATATTCTTTATAAATCTTTAAATGATATCAGAGAAAAAGTGGATGTAATAATTGATTTTTCAAATCCGGCTAACCTTGATGAGATTTTGGAATTTGCAGTTGAAAATCAAATCGGTGCAGTGATTTGTTCTACTGGATTTACCGATGAGCAACTAGCCAAAATCAAAGAAGCAAGTGAAAAGACAGCGGTACTTTTCTCAAGAAATATGTCTCTGGGAGTTAATGTCATATCAGAGGCATTGAAACAGATCACTCCAATTTTAGCCGATGTTTTTGATATTGAAATTATTGAAAAACACCACAATCAAAAAGTGGACTCCCCATCTGGAACTGCCAAATTATTCTATGATTCAATAAATGAATCATTAAACGGTGAAAAAGAAGCTGTTTACGGGAGAGAAGGAATTGTTGGTAAAAGAACTCAAAGAGAAGTCGGAATCCATGCTATCAGAGGTGGAAGTATTGTTGGGGAACATAGCGTTATTTTTGCAGGACAGGATGAAATCATTGAGTTGAAACATGAAGCTCTTTCCAAGAGAATCTTCTCTCAGGGTTCTGTCAAAGCTGCAAAATTCTTAGTAGGTAAAGCACCTGGATTCTATACAATGAAAGAAGTACTAAACTTAAAATAA
>NZ_JBFHGC010000097.1:0-6574 GCF_041583315.1 Ilyobacter sp.
ATGTGTAGGTGGAGGTGGACAGCCTTATCACCACGGAGATTTTGGAATTATAGAGAAAAGAGCAGCTGGGCTGACTTCTATAGATCAAGGTAAAGATCTCAGAAAATCACATGAAAATCCTTATATAAAGGAACTTTATGAGAAGCACTTAGGTAAACCAATGAGCCACAAGGCACATGATCTATTACATACAGAATATTTCCCAAAGCATAAAATGTAGATTTTTTAAGACACCAGATTAGTATCTGGTGTCTTTTTATATTTTTGAAAACAAAAATATAATTTTTTTTACATAAATGCCTACTGATGAAAGAAGTGGGGAATATTTAAGAAAAAAAGAGCTACTGAGGAAAAAATAATATATAATATAGATATACAAGATTCTATTTAAGGGGGGCGACGTGAAAGTATTAATAGTTGAAGACGATCTTGAAATACAACAATTAGTAAGTTATTTTTTCAGCAAGGAAGGTTATGAAGTAGAGACTGCCTCAGATGGTTTAGAGGGTCTCAGACTTTTAAAAAAAACCAAGCCAGGTTTAGTAATATTAGATATTATGCTGCCTAGTCTAGACGGGAAAAACTTTACTAAAATAGCAAGGGATCTTCCGGAAGAGTATGGAACTCCGGTAATAATAATGCTGACTGCTAAAACAGAGATAGAGGATGTCTTAGAAGGACTGGAAATAGGGGCTAATGATTATATGAAAAAACCTTTTGATCCCAGGGAGCTGATACTGAGGGCGAAAAAATTCTTAGACGTCGGTGCCAGGGCATCGAAAAAATACACTTTTAAAAGTGTAGTAGTAGATGATGACCGACATCTTGTTACGGAAGACGGGGTGGAGGTAGACCTTTCTAAAAAAGAGTATGATCTCCTGCATCTTCTCATAAGAAATAAAGGACTTGTGCTTTCCAGAGAAAAGATTTTGGATAAAGTATGGAACACCAGTTATTATATAGGGGACAGATCTGTAGATATATATATATCCAAACTGAGGGATAAGATAGTGAGTCTTTCCAAAAATATAAAAACAGTGAAGGGAGTTGGGTACAAATTAGAAGAAAAGAGATAATAACCCTTATCTTAATCTTTTGCCTTGAAATATTCTTTATAAAAATCAATATGAACAGGGTATCTACTCTCTATGAGGAAGTGGCGAAAAAATCACTGAGAGAGGACGCTCTCCTTATAAAAAATATTGCAGGAAATACTTCCCGTGAGGATTTCCAGGATATTTTCGGGAGCGTAAAAAAAAGATTTACTATGATAGATTCAAAGGGAATAGTGGTGTATGATTCAGATAGATATGATGAGGAATCAACAATGGAAAATCACGGATCCAGGCCTGAAGTGATAGATGCCATAAAAGATGGCCAGGGGTTTCATGTAAGAGAGAGTGAGACTCTAGGAGAACTTCTGGCATACTACGCCATCCCCTATACTGATGAGCAGGGAGAAAATTATATACTCAGAGTGGCCAGGGGATATAATTCAGACTATGAAAATATCAGGAATATTCTCATGGGGCAGATAATATTTTTTATCATTCTGAATATTTTTATACATTTCAGCTATAAAAATTATCTTAAAAGGCATTTGTTTAATAAAGTGGATGACATAAGAGAAGCCTTAGAGGCAGGAGCTGAGGTAACAGAGATATATTCTAAGGGTGATCTGTGGCTGGTGGAGTTCTGGAAAGTCGTGCAGTCATGGCAGAGTGAGAATATAAAAAACCTTGAGAGACTCAATCTGGAGCAGCAAATACTGAGACAGGTAATATCATCAGTGGATATGTCCATTGTTCTGATAGATGAGGATATGAAGGTGATTCTGAAGAACGAATCTATGAACTATCTCTATGGTTTTTCCCAGGGAGGATACTACTATCAGGGAATGAAATATATAGAGATCATAAATGTGGTAAAAAAAGCCACCATTGGAAAAAAAGATATAAAAGAAGATGTATATATTTCTAAACTAAAGAAATATCTTGTGATAGGAGTAAAATATCTGGAGTTCAGAAAACAGTTCATCATAACCATAAAAGATGTGACCAGAAATCGTGAGATGATGGAGGTGCAGAGAAACTTTATAAGTAACATAAGTCATGAACTGAAGACTCCTTTGACAAATATCAAAGGTTATCTTATAGCCTTGGAAGATGCCCCAGAAGCAATGAGAGGGAAATTTTTAAAGATAGTAAAAAATAATGTGGATAAACTGGAAAACATAACCATGGATTTTCTGAACATCTCCAAGATAGAAAATTCAAAGGTCCTTAACCTCGCCCCTGTTTCATTTGAAAAAATACAGGAAGAGATAGAAAAAGTATTGTCTCAGTATATAAAATCAAAAGAGGCTGAAATAATTTACTCGGTAAATCTTCTAGATGCCAATGATTATATGAGAGTTGACTTTGATAAGCTGACAACTATCCTGAAAAACCTCATAGAAAATGCCATTATCTATAATGATAAAAAACCCGTCATAAGGGTGGAAATAAAAGAAGTCTATGACAGATATAAGATAGTTATAGAGGACAACGGACTAGGAATACCTAAAGAGGAGATAGATAATATCTTTGAGAGGTTTTACCGTGTGGATAAGGCCAGAACCAGTAATGTAGCAGGAACGGGCCTAGGTCTTCCTATAGTTGCGGAACTTGTGGAGATCTGCGGCGGCAAGATAGAAGTGGAATCTAAAGAGGGTAAAGGAAGTCTTTTCAGATTTTTCATGCTTAAATAAAAACATCTGCATCTGAAAACTGAAGGTGTTTTTATTTTTTAACAGGAGATAAATACTGACTTTAAGAGCCCGGGGATATAAAAAGTACTTTAAAAGCAGGGTGTACTGTAGTAATATATAGTTATGCTAAAGGTGAGGAGGAGTTCATGACATCCCGACAGTATGAAGAGTTTGTAAAAATAAGAGAAAGGTTCAGGATGAAAATAAATGAATACAGAGAAAATCACCCTGAGTTTTCAGAGGAGATTCTGAGAATATATGCCCATGAAGATGATAGGATGAGGGCATTTGTCTATAATGAAAAACTTGACTATTTGAGAAAGAATGATAGTATAAAGTATATATGGGTCACAGATAATCCCGGGTTCAACGAAAGTATCCAGAATAAATATGCTGTGGGGATATCGGGGAAAACCGGAAAAAATTTTATGGAAGAAAATGGATTTGTGAATGAGTTTGACAGGGAAGTAATTGTCCTAAATAAAAGCTTTGTTCATACAAAAGTGACAAGGGAACTTTCAAAGTTTGGTGACTACGGAGACCTCTCAGAAGATATCCAAAATTTTATGGGAGATCTGGCATGTGATTTTCAAAGATTATTCAGATGTGAGATGTGGATACTGGGGACTTCAAATTTGAATAAAATTTTTAGAGTTTTTCGTGAAAATGTGAAAAAGAATGGAAATATTAATAATATGTATTTTTATTATCACTTTTCTCAGGGTCAGTTTAAGAAGGCATATAATAAGAAAAAGAGTGAAATAATAGACCGGGATCCAAAGGAAATATGTAAAATTATCGGAATAGAGAATAGGAATAAATTATTCAAGGGGTGATAACAGATGAGAAAAAGACTCCTTATACTTGCACTTATAGCAGTCCTGGGAATTTCTGGACATGCATACATAAGTGGAAAAAATATAGGAAAACCGTCAAAAGAAAGCAGAGATAAAAAATCTGTGAAGGAAAAAAAAGAAGGAGTGGTAGAATTGTCCAATGAAAGTAAAACACTGAAAAGAGAAGATATAGATCAAAAGTATAAATGGAATCTCAATGATATATATTCAAACTGGGGGGAATGGGAGGCTGATTTGGTAAAAGCTAAAAAACTCATGGAAGAGATCCCGAAGTATAGGGGTAAAATAAAAAACGATCCAAAGGCTTTTTCTGAACTTGTGGCCATGGAAAATGAACTTTCAAAATTAACAGATGAAATATATCTCTATCCCTATCTCATGAGAGACCTGGATTCTACAGACGAAGTAGCTTCAAAAAAGCTCCAGGAAATAATGGCTATTTACACACAGTACAGTGCTACTGTAGCCTGGATAAATCCTGAGATTTTGGAAATTCCAAAAGAAACAATGATAAAATGGATAGATGAAAACAAAGAGCTGGAAGAGCATAGATTCCATATTATGGAACTTTACAGACTACAGGGGCACGTCTTGGATGCAGAAAAAGAAAAACTTCTTTCATACTACGGCCAGTTTATGGGTGCACCTGGAGATATTTACAAGGAACTAACCACTTCGGATATAAAATGGAATGAGATAGAACTTTCTACGGGAGAAAAGACAAAGGTTACAAATGCAGTGTATTCCAAAATACTGTCTACCAATAAAAATCAGGAAGACAGAAAAAAAGCATTTGAAGCCCTCTATACTGCCTATGAAACGAATCAAAACACATATGCAGCAATATACAGATCAATCCTTCAGAAGAGCTATGCTACTGTCCAGGCAAGAGGTTATGACTCTACTCTCTCTAAGGCTCTAGAAGGAAACAAAATACCTGTAGAAGTTTACGAGAATCTCATAAAAGTCACAAGAAAAAGTACACAGCCTCTTCAGAGGTATGTGAACCTCAGAAAGAAATTATTGGGGCTGGAAGAGTATCACTACTACGACAATCAGGTAACTCTTGTGGATTATGACAAAGAGTTTGAGTATGATGAGGCCAAGGACTTGGTTTTGAAATCAGTAACTCCGCTGGGAGAGGAATATGTAAAAAGAATGGAAAAAGCAGTGAGCGAGGGATGGCTGGATGTCTATGAGACTCCAAATAAGAGAAGCGGGGCATATTCCCTGGGAATCTACGGAGTGCATCCTTACATGCTGCTGAATTATAATGCAACCCTGGATTCAGTATTTACCCTAGGGCATGAGCTGGGTCACACTATGCATACTATGCTTTCCAGTGAAAATCAGCCTTATTCTACACACGGATATACAATTTTTGTGGCAGAAGTGGCGTCTACCTTTAATGAAAGACTTCTTCTTGACCACATGCTTGAGACTACAAAGGATCCTTTGGAAAGAATAGCTCTCATAGAGCAGTCTTTGGGAAATGTGGTGGGAACCTATTATATACAGACACTTTTTGCAGACTATGAATATCAGGTACATAAAATAGTGGAAAAAGGCGGGGCAGTGACACCAGACGTTCTGAGCGGGATAATGGATCAGCTATTTAAGGATTATTTCGGAGATACTGTGGCTATAGATGAATTACAGAAGATAATCTGGGCAAGAATCCCTCATTTCTATAACTCCCCTTATTATGTGTATCAGTATGCTACCTGTTTTGCATCCTCTGCCGTTCTCCATGACAGAATAACCAATGAAAAATACAGCAAAGTTGAAAGAGACAAGGCTCTGAACAGTTATCTGAACCTTCTGAAGTCAGGAGGAAGCGACCATCCGATGAATCAGCTGAAAAAGGCCGGGGTTGATCTGACTAAGACTGAAACTATAGAGGCTGTATCTAAGGATATGAATAAGCTTCTGGATATTCTGGAAAAAGAGATGAATAACCTGAAGAAAAATTAAAAAAAATAAAAGAGCAGCAAATTTGCTGCTCTTTTATAATGAAAATAATATGTCGTAAATATAGAAATCATATATTAATGGATTTTTGATTCTTTAATCTTTTCTATTTTTTCTACCCCATTCAAAAAGCATGTCCATTATGGGAGCCAAAGTCTTACCATGTTCTGTCAGAGAATACTCTACCTTGGGAGGAATTTGGTGATAAATTTCTTTGTGAATTATGCCATCACTGACCAATTCTTTTAATTGATTACTCAGCATTTTATGGGTAATTTTACCGACACTTTTCTTTAATTCTCCGTACCTAATAACCTCTTTATCATAGATATGCCACAGAATAACCAACTTCCATTTTCCGGCTATTCTATTCATAGCATATCCCATATGACAGGTGATTCCGTTGGAACAATCTTCTAAGATCTCTTTATTTTTCAATTTACTCTCCTTTCGTATAGTATCTGAAATAAAGGTCTATACTGTTAAATAGACGAGCTTAATATTAGTATTATATCATATAAGGAAACAAGAGAGAAGATAGTTTTATTTTATAGTGAAAATTAAAAACACAGGGATCAAAAATTTAAAATTAGAATCTAAATAAGGTTGAGAGGAAACACGAATACCCCAAGGAGTATTTAACAAAGGTAAAGGGAAAAGGGACAGATGTACTTTCTTCTCGTTGCTCTCTAAGATGCAGATGAAAAGTAATAAGCTTAGAAGGTCTTGTTAAAATATAAAAAAATATGATAATATTATTTAAAGAGTCTTTGTATAGGGGTTGGAAAAAAGCAGGTTATTCTACATATTAGTATGAAGTCTGCTGAAATAGAGTATCAATATTTATAAAATAAAAAATCAGAAGGAGATAGTTTTGATAAAACATAAAAGTTCCTCAAAAAATATAATTGATTTTGAAAATATTCATATGAACTACGAGGTGGGATTACCTGTATTGGAAAATATTAATCTTAAAATAAATACAGATGAACACTGG
>NZ_JBFHGC010000098.1:0-6501 GCF_041583315.1 Ilyobacter sp.
AGAATGTAATTAGTCTCCTTAAAGTCATATAAAATGAATCTTTTATATATTTTAAATTGTATGACGTTTTGGAATACTTTTTAAATAGTCTTCACCAACTCTTTCGACTGTTTTGTTTATTATCTCTATTGCCTTTTTTTTATCTCTCGGTAGTATTGCATCAAAAGGGATTGTATTTATAGCATGCCTCCCTAGATATTTTAGGCCCTCAACGTCTACGTTTTCAAATAAAGTTATCATCTCTTCAAAGATTTCCCCTTCTGTGGCAAGTTTGAACTTACCGCTATTTACATCATCCCATAATTTTGTGCCAGGATTTGGATTTAAAGTAGTAGGTGCTAATCCCATTGGTTTAGTTGCATTAATCAATTCAGCATTTGCAAGTGCATTTTCAGTTCCATTACCGATTCCTGCAGCACCATACATCATTCCATATATAAATCTAATTTCAGCATCTCCCAGTCTTTTTAATTGCTCTTTTGCCTCCTCTAGATTAAACCCTTTATTTAAATACTCAAGAGCTTCTTTATGCCCCGTTTCTACTCCCACCCACAAATCATTGATCCTTAATTTTGCAAGTTCCTTTAGTTCTTCATTAGTTTTACTTTTGATGTTATTGATATGAGCATACATTGTTATCACTTCAACTTCCGGGAAATATTTGATGATTTTTTCAGCAATGGGTTTTAATCTGCTTGCACTTAATACAAAGGCATCTCCATTTACTAAAAATACCCTTTTGACACTTTTATGGAGTTTTCTTGCTTCTTGCAGATCCTTCTCTACTTGTTCGATAGATTCAGTTGAAAACTGTGTCCCCCTATACATGGTACAAAAAGCACACTTATTATGTGCACATCCCACAGTTACTTGCAGCAGCAGACTCCCTGCTTCATAAGGGGGTCTGTAAATTGGTCCTGTATACTTCACGCTACTCACCTCTTTTTTCAATGTTATTCAAAACAGATAATAATAAAAGTTACTCCAACTATCAATGTCCTATTTTTTTTAACTACCTTACCCACTTGACTACTTCATTCGTATTTCTTCTTGTTTTCGACCAGTCAAGCTTGGCTTTTTTCTCTCCTTCATAACTGCACTCCTTTTTATTTCATAATTTTTATGTTATATTTTTCCGGTTTAAATTTCTTAAAATAAGATTAACACCCTTTTATCCAGATGACAAGTACGGTTTTTTTTGATAGATACTATGTAAAAAGATAGTAAAGCTGAAAATATAGGGATGCATAAACGCAATTTAAAATAAAAATGATCTTTTACTAAGTAAATATTCTTTAAATAATATTTTTTAGGATTTTGCAAAAAATATCCTGATTCCAACATTACCGAAACTTATGCTTTTAATAATTGATGATTTTTTTAGACTGTGCTATTATTTTAATAAATAATTTTAGGACAGAGATTTTGTGGATTGCACAAGGGAGAATAATAATGAGTGAAAAAAAATATATTCAGTCCGTTCAAAGGGCTTTTGGGATTATTCATTTTATAGCTGACAAAGGAACAGCAAAACTAAATGAAATAAGCGAAGCAACTGGACTAAAAACTTCTACTGCTTTTGGGATAATTCAAACTCTTGAACATTTAGGTCAGATTACAAGGACAAATGGTGGTCTCGATTATACGCTAGGTCTCAATAGTTTAAAGTTAGGTTTATCGTATATGAATGGTTCAGGAATTAGTGATAAAATAAATGAACTGTTGAATAAATTAGTCGAGAGAGTTGATGAAACCGCATCTTTTTCTTTAAAAGTTGGTAATAGATATTATTATCTCGATTATGTCCTGTCTTCTCAGCCTTTAAAGGTAGTCCTTGAGGAAAATAAGTTTATTGATTTTCCTGATGGAGCAGCTGTGGCAAAGGTATTTAACAACACCGACAAAAATTTAAAATATTTTACCGATTTTGAAGAAGTGTATCAGGGAACCAACTGCTTTGCTGTGCCGTATAAAACCGGAGGAACAATTGTTGGATGCGTGGCTCTTTCAGGCCCTAGTTTTCGTTTGACTGATGAAAAAATGAAAGAGACCTATGCCACTTATTTAGAAATCATGAAAGAATTGGGATTAGAAAATCATTTATAATTTGATTTATTAAAAAATTATACCAAGCCGCAGAAAAGAGTCATTTATAAACCTTTTCTGCGGTTTTTGTTTTCAACAAAACATTTTTACTATATTGCCGCATTATATAGTTTTTTTATGTGATTAATCCCTTAATGTTGAAAATCGCTATTGACACGAATAAAACTTTGCGATATTATAATAATATAATCGAATAGTGAAAGTTTTATCTTACATTACAAAAACTAAACTTATATATTCTAAGGAGGAATCATTTTATGAAAGCTGCATTATGGTATGGACCGAAGGATGTTAGGATTGAAGAAGTAGCAGAACCGGTAGTAAAGGAAAATGAGGTCAAAGTTAAAGTTAAGTGGTGTGGAATCTGCGGTACGGATCTACACGAGTATTTAGCAGGGCCAATTTTCATTCCGGTAGATGCAGAACATCCGGCAACTGGTGCAAAAGCACCTGTTATTTTAGGACATGAATTCTCTGGAGAAGTTGTTGAATTAGGAAAAAATGTTACTGAGTTTAAGATTGGTGACCCGGTAGTTATAGAGCCTCTTGTTACCTGCGGAGAGTGTAAAGTATGCAGAGAGGGAAATTACCACTTATGTGACAGCTTAGCATTTCACGGTTTAATGGATCTAGGTGGTGGACTGGCTGAGTATACAACATTCAGAAAAAATTTCGTTAAAAAATTGCCTGAGGGTGTAAGCTATGAAAAAGGTGCCCTTGTAGAACCATTAAGTGTTGCCCTGCATGCCATTGAAGTTGGTGAACTTAAAGTTAATCAGACTGCAGTTGTAGTAGGTGCGGGACCAATCGGATTAGCATTGATTGAAAATCTAAAAGCATTGGGATCAAAAAAAATAATCGCTGTAGAGTTATCAGCTAAGAGAAAAGAATTTGCTTTAAAAGTCGGAGCAGATGTAGTTCTAGATCCCCGTGAAGTAAATGTCGCTGAAGAAGTGAGAAAACTTACAAATGGATTTGGAGCAGATCTCTCATTTGAAGTTACAGGTGTTCAGGCTGGATTTGAAAGTGCTGTAGAGGTGGTTCGTAAGAAAGGTACAGTTGTAATTGTAAGCATTTGGGAAAAAGAAATCAATTTCAACTTAAACAATCTGGTAATGACTGAAAAGAAAATTGTCGGATCAGTTGTTTATGGAGAAGGTATCTTTGATACAACAATCAAATACCTGGCTGACGGAAGAATAAAAGCTGATCAGCTGATAACTAAAAAAATTCATTTAGATGACTTGGTAACAGAAGGATTTGCTGCATTAACTGGTAGCAATAGAGATAGCCAGGTTAAGATAATTGTAACTCCAGACAGAACTTTAATAGACTAATATTTAAAAACTTTGATTTGAAAGGACGGTAAGCAAATGAAGGGAATTAAAAACGGTGTAGTATTTATTACAGGTGGAGAAAACGGATTAGGAGCAGCTATTTCAAAAAAATTTGCCGAAGAGGGTGCAAAAGTTGTAATTTTTGGAATTGATGAAATAAACGGAAACAAAGTGGCAGAAGAGTGTAGTAAACTTAATGAAGGAGCCATGTTTATAAAAGGTAATGTTACGAATAATGATGATATTAAAAATGCCATGAACATCATTAAAGATAAATATGGGAAACTTGATTTTGCCGTAAATAATGCCGGTGTTACCGGAGGTCTTAAGCCATTTGGAGAAACAGCAAATGACCATTACGACCTGATAATGAATGTCAATGTAAAAGGTGTTTTCTTATGCATGCAGAATGAGCTTCAATTAATGATGGAAAATAAATTCGGTAAAATCGTAAATGTTTCTTCAGAAGCAGGAACTTCTGCAGGGTTTGAAGGACTTTCAGTATATGTAGGAAGTAAGCATGCTGTTAATGGTTTGACCAAAGCTGCTGCTATTGAATATGCTACAAAAGGAATTAATATCAACGCAGTTGCTCCTGGAACAATGTCAACACCACTTGTAAAGGCTTTTCCCCAGGAGGATCAAGACAAATTGGCTGCAATTCGTCCTTCCAATCGTTTAGTTAATGTTGACAGCGTTGCAAATACTGTTGTTTACTTATGTTCCGATTACTCAATGGATATGGTAGGTACAATTATATCTGTAGATGGCGGAAATACAATAAAATAGTCTAATTGATTGTAAATTAAAATTTATCTAAAACTACTAGCGGGACTAAATGTTCCCCTGGTAGTTTTTTCAACTTATTATAGCCCTCAAAAGAGTTTCAAAGAAATACAGTAATTTATCTGAATACCCTCATCAACTATTATTCTTGCTTCTTTTTCTAAAAAATTGACAAACTAAGACAAAAGCTTTAAAATATATTAAAATATTTTTGGTATATTTTTTAGTCTATGAAAAAATAAATAAAAATAACAATTTTCGAAAGGGGGCACTGCATATCTTAATGTATAGATACTGCAGGAATAAATGAATATATTGATGGCTTTATCTCAGCTCGAAGTTACAGGAGCAGAGGTTTATGCCGCTACTTTAAGTGACAGGCTTATAAAGAAGGGGCACAAGGTTTTCATTGTATCTGATACTTTTACCAAAAAAACCAGTGGGGAATACCATAAACTAGAATTTAATAAGCGTAGTCTTGTCAAAAGAATATCACAGGTGAAATTTTTAATTGATTTCATTAAAAAAAATGATATCCAGGTAGCTCACGCCCACTCTAGGGCTTCTTCGTGGAGCACTTCTATAGCCTGTACAATGACAGGCATACCTCTTATCACCACGGTCCACGGAAGGCAGCCTGTGCATCTGAGCAGAAAAATTTTTAAGGCTTTTGGAGACTACTCTTTCGCAGTATGTGAAAATATAAGAGACCACTTGGTAAAAGATTTGGGAGTGAAAGAGGATCAAATAGAGATCTTGAGAAATGGTATTGATATAAACTCATATATTGAAACTCCGCTTCCTCGGAATGATAAAAAAATAGTATCTATTATCGGAAGACTTTCAGGACCAAAAGGTGAAGTCACATATAAATTACTGGAAAAGGCACTGGATCCTGATCTATATCACATACGAATAATCGGTGGAAAAAATATTCCTGATAAATTTAAGAAATTCAGCGATAAGGTGGAGTTTTTAGGATATGTAAACAACATCCCTGAATTCATAAAGGAGTCTGACCTTGTAATAGGTGCAGGACGGGTGGCTGTAGAGGCAATCCTTTCTGGAAGGCCAGTACTGGCAATAGGCGAAGCTAAGTCCATCGGACTAATAACCAAAGACAATATTCAGGATGCTCTGAGCTCCAATTTCGGAGATATAGGAGTGAAGTTGGAAGAAGAGTTCAACTGGGACAAGATGCTAGAAGATATAAAAGAAGCATCTGAACTAAATGAGAATGAAATTCATGAAATAAGGCATAAAGTAAAAAAAGAGTTTGACCTAAAAAAAATAGTAAGAAATCTTGAGATTGCCTATCAAAGGCAGATTGTTCTCAAAAAAAAATACGAGATGCCCATTCTTATGTATCACAGAATAATAAAAGAAAGCAGTGAAAAAGGTGTCCATGGCACCTATGTGACCCTGGAACAGTTTGACGAACATATGAATACTCTGAAAAATATGGGTTATGAAACTGTCGTCTTTGAGGATCTACTTAAAAACAGGTTTAAACAGAGATTTGATAAGAATAAAAAACAGATTATGATCACTTTTGATGATGGATATGAGGATAACTACAAATACGCCTTTCCTGTGCTTAAAAAATACGGGTTCAAAGCCGTTGTGTATCTTGTTTCACATCTTGATTATAATAAATGGGATGTAGAAAATATAAACAATCCTGAAAAAAAATATCAGTTAATGACAAAAGAACATCTTTTAGAGATGCAGGAATATGGTATTGAATTTGGGGGACATACAAAAACCCATGCAAAACTTTCCCGTTTAGAGCCTGAAGAGGCTAGAGATGAGATTTTTGAATCAAAAGAGACTCTGGAAAATCTTCTGGATAAAAAACTTATATCCTTTGCATACCCCTACGGTGATCTAAATGACAGGGTAAAACAGATGGCAGAAGAAGCGGGATATAAATTTGCCGTAGCTACAGACTCTGGAAGTGTATGTTTCTCTGACGATCTTTTTCAGATAAGAAGAATCGGTATCTTCCCTACAATAAACTCCATGGGGTTCAAAAGGAAAATAAAAGGAAATTATAATTTTATTAAGATTAAAAGAGAACAGAAGAGCGAGAGATGACAAAGTCATCTCTCTATTTTTTTAGTTGATTAAATACTTTTATTTGATTATAATTTAGCTATAGATATGATTTTATACAGGGGGAGATATATGAAAAAAATTTTAACTGCCATTCTCATTTTAGCTGCGGTCCCAATTAACATTTTTGCTTCTGACAATAATCTCACCATAGGCG
>NZ_JBFHGC010000099.1:0-6482 GCF_041583315.1 Ilyobacter sp.
CATTTAAAAATTCATTGATTAAAGTATAAATTGATTTATAAAGTGTCAGTATTAAATAATTTTGGCATTTACTAATTAACTTATAATGAAAATCTATATCTAATTTTGCTATCTCTTTATAGTTTTTTTCTGGTATATTTTTAAATTCTTCTAATTTTTTAGATAAATCTAAAAAATCTTTGTCTATAAAATGTTTTACAGAATCAAGAGTAGCATCTACTTCTATTGATTTTCTAAGAAGAAAAATATCTTTTTTAGTACCATTAAGGAAAAACATAAATTTTAACATTTCAGTAAATACTTTATCCAAATTTAAACTTATAAAATTTCCATCACTTTTTCTAGTCTCAATTATTCCAAGTAATTTTAAGTTTCCTAAAGCTTCTCTCAATGTATTTCTACTAACCTCAAATTTTTCGGCCAAAACTCTTTCAGATGGTAGTTTATCTCCGGGCTTAAGTTTCCCTTCTATAATTAAGTTTTTTATTGAATTTGATATCAATTCTGATGTTTCATTTGTTTTTATTGGGAAAAACATTCTTAACTCCTTTTGTGTTCTTAGATAATATAATTATTATATCACAATTAGTGAACTAAATCATTACTAAGTTGATGAGCTAAGTTTATTGCATTTACCATACTTTCTTCATTAGCAACATTTTTTCCAGCTATTTCAAAAGCTGTTCCATGATCTACTGAAGTTCTTACTATAGGCAAACCTACTGTTATATTAACTCCACTATGAAATCCTAATAACTTTAGTGGAACATGCCCCTGATCATGATACATTGATACAACTACATCATAATTGCCTTTTGTTGCTTTTAAAAAAACCGTATCTGGTGGTATTGGACCTTCTACATTTATTTTTTTTGATCTAGATGATTTTATTGCTGGAATTATTTCATCAATCTCTTCCATACCAAATAATCCATTTTCTCCTGAATGAGGATTTAATCCTGCAACTGCTATCCTAGGGTTTTTAAATCCTAATTTTTTAAATGTTTTATCTGCTAATTCTATGACTGTTTCAATTCTTTCTTTTTTTGTTCTTTCAATCGCCTCTTTTAAAGAAACATGTGTTGAAACGTGAATAGTACTTAATTTTTCATCATAAAGTAACATTGCATAGTCTTTTGTCGATGTATAGTGAGCTAAAATTTCAGTGTGTCCAGAATAATGATGACCTGCTTTATTAATCGCTTCTTTATTCAAAGGAGCTGTAACAATTCCTGATATTTTTCCATCCATTGCTAATTCTATTGCTTTTTTTAAATATTGAAATGCAGCATTTCCAGAACTTAAATTGACCTCACCTATTTTAAGGTTTTTAATTTCAACAAGTCCTAAATTTAAAACGCTTAAAGTTTCTGTAGAATTATTAATCTCTTCATAATTAGATATATTTTCTAATTTGACATTTAAATTTAGTTTCTTATTATAAAAAGCTATAACTTCATAATCACCAATTACTAGATACTTTCCTAATTTAATTTTTTTATTTAAAAAACTTTTTAAAATAACTTCAGGACCAATTCCTGAAGGGTCTCCCATAGTTATTCCTATTATTTTGTTCATCTTTTCTTACTCTCCTTTTTTATAAATTCAATTGATTTTAATATGGCATCTTTTTTTCCAAAGGCACCTGCTTTACTTACTACAATCATATCTTTATACTTTTCATCTAAAAAATATCCATATGGAACTCCCTCTACAATTTCCCTTTCAATAATAATTCCTTCATTTTTTAAAGCTGAGCTAACTTTTATAGCAGTATCTCCGCCTGTTAAAAATAGACCACTCACTTTAAATTGTTCTAAGATATCTTTAGTTATCTCACCCAAGAAGTTAGCTATTCTTTCTGAAATTTTTTCTAAATTTAGTTCACTTGTTTCAATTTTGGAAAAGAGCTCATTTACTTCATCTCTTTTATCTGTTGTATATATTAAAATATCTTCATTCTTGGTATATTTTTCTTTAACTTGCTTCATTATTTTAATTTTTTCAAAACTCTTATTTTTATTAAATAAATTTTCTACGTTAACTTTTATTCCTTTTATTTTTGATTCTTCACTAAAAAAAATTATCTGATTTCTAGTTACTTCACTAATACTTCCTGCTATTACTAAAGCTGATGGAATTTTTGGAATTAAATCATATATGTTAGGAATTTTTTCAGCAAAACCTGCTGAACCTGCCAACATTATATTATTATTTTTAAAATTTTTCTCTATACAAAAAGCTATTAAGTTTAAATGAGTATCATTTATAGAATCAAAAACAATTATTTCACAATTTTCTAAAAGTAATTTATCAATTTTACTTTTTATTTGTCCTTTCTCAATTTCTTCATAGTTAATTAATCCTACTTTTTTATTTGATTGAATTGATAATATATTAGGAATAAATGACTCTTTAACAGGAGTTCTTGGATCTAAAGATATTTCTGTTTTTTCTAAAAGTATATCATTTAAAAATACATTCCCATTTTCTGTAGTTCTCATAGCATTAGGTAGAGCTGGTATTAAGAATGTTGTTTCAAAATCTCCACCTTTCATTGCACCGTCTATTTCACTACCTATATTCCCTCTAAATGTTGAGTCTATTTTTTTATAAATTCTTTTTATCCCCATAGATTTAAGTCTTCTTGAGACATCATAAGATTTTTTGAAAGCAATATCCTTTCTATCAAATCTACTTTCTAAGTCGATTACTAAAGTTTCACACTTTTCTAATTCTTTTTTAAAATCTTCAAGTCTTGTAGTTACTATAGTTTTTATAGATTTTTTACTAAATTTTACTCCTGTATCGTTTGCTCCTGTAAAATCATCTGCAATAATTACATATTTATCCATCGCTCTTCTCCTCATATAAAAATTATAAAAAAGAGGAAATTGTTCTCCCCTTTTTTGTAATTTTTATGATTTTATAGTTTCTGCTCTTTTATTTCTTTTTACTAAATAGCTTGTTATTATAGGAACTAATAATGCCGTTGTTATAGTTGAGGCTGCAACTTGAGGCGTTGCAATAGCGGCTATTCCAGCAAGACTTGGGTCTGCTAATGCTACTGCTGCTGGAGTTGCAACTGCATTTCCAGCAGTACTAGATGCTGCTGCTCCTGCTATTCCTGTTCCGCCACTTGCCTTATCAGCCATTATATTAAATATACCACCAATTACTGCTGTTAAAACGCCAAGTAATATTCCAGGAAGTCCGGCTTTTATTAACATTGCAAAGTTAATTCCTGCACCTAATCCAAAAGCAAAGAAAGGTATTAATATTGGTCCTCCCTTTGTTAAAAATTCTTTCATTTTAGAATCTAAACTTCCTAATATCATTCCTACTAGAATTGGAAGTAGTACACCTATTAATGCTTTTATAGGAATAGTAGCTACCCCTGCTGATCCTAGTGCTATCATAGTTAAAAATGGTCCATCATTAATAGAAATTATAGCTATTGCTCCAACATCTGTTTCATCACCAAATTCACCTGCTAATGCTGCATATAAACCACCATTAGTATTTGTCATTGCAGTAATTATAGCTAGCGATGATAGACCAAATAATCCATTAGGACCCATGAATTTTGCTACAAGTAGACCTATTGCAGTACCTATCAAAAACTTAGTTAATGTTATACCAAATCCTTTTTTTGCTGCCTTTGGAGCAGCTTTTAGATTTATTCCTGCTCCCATACATACAAGAAAAACTCCTATTAATGCTGAAGCTCCTCCTGCAATAGCTGTAGTGAAACCTCCTATTTTTAATATTCCAGGTGCAAATGTATTAATTAAGGCTCCCAATACTAAAGGGACAACCATCATTCCTCCAGGTATTTTTTCAATACTTCTTTTTATCTCCATAAGTCCCCTCCTAGAAAGTTGGTGCTATTTTATATATTCCAAATTCTTTATGCCCTAATGATTCGGCTTTTGTTGGCTTTCCATTTGATACTTCTAACATTTCTGAAAAAATTTCTTCTCCTACTGATTTTATTGATACTCCTTCTGTTATAACTTTCCCAGCATTTATATCGATATTATCAATCATATTATTATAAGTTGTCTCATTTCCAGTTATCTTAATTACTGGAGCTATTGGAAATCCTGTAGGTGTCCCTCTTCCTGTTGTAAAAATTACTAGTTGAGCCCCTCCTGCTACCATTCCTGTAATAGATTCTATATCCTGTCCAGGAGTATCCATAACGTAAAACCCTTTTCCACTTGAAGGTATTTCAGCATATTCAAGAACTCCTTGAATAGGTGCACTTCCCGCTTTATAAATACATCCTAATGATTTTTCTTCAATTGTTATTATTCCACCTTCTATATTTCCAGGAGTAGGTTGTGCTCCTCTAATGTCAACGCCTAAAGACATGGCTCTGTCTTCTGTTCTCTTAACAATTTCCAACAATTTATCTTTAACTTCTTTTGAAACAGCTCGATTTGCAAGAATATGCTCTGCACCAATTAATTCAGTAGTTTCTGATAGCATTGCTATTCCACCATGACTTAATAAAATATCTGATGCTGTTCCAACAGCTGGGTTTGCACATAAGCCAGAAGTTGTATCTGTTCCTCCACACTCTATTGCAAGAGTTAATTCTGAAATATCAATATCTTCTCTTTTAAGTGTTGCAACTTTTACTATCATCTCTCTTGCTATTCTGGCACCTTGTTCTATTGTTTTTAAAGTTCCTCCACAGCCTTGAATCGTAATCATAGAAACTTCTTTCCCCGTTTTTCTAATTTCTTCAGCAATCTTTAAAGGCTCTGCACCTTCACATCCTAATCCCACCACTAAAACTTTAGCTACATTAGGATTAGCTCCTAATCCTATTAAAGTATTAATAGTCTGTTCCGAATCCATACCAACCTGACAACACCCGTGTTGATGTGGTAAAGCAACAGTTCCAGGCACTAAGTTACTTATTCTTACAGCAGTTTCCGAAGCACACACTGAAGATGGTAATATTGCAACATGATTTCTTATCCCTACTTTTCCATTTTCTCTTCTATATCCTTGAATTTTCATTTTTTATTTTCCTCCTTATTTAATTTTTTTCCAGTCCCCTCTTCCTCTTTTACTCTCAACATTATGAACATGTACATAATCACCATATTTAATATCAGCCGTTGCTCTACCTATTATTTCTCCATATTTAAATATATCTTCTCCATTTTTTATATCTTTTAAAGCTATTTTATGACCATAAGGAACATTTTGGTTTACTAAAACTTTTCTTATCTCACCATCTAAATTCACCCCCACAACTTCTTTTGCCTCTATAAAATTAATTACAGATGCAACGTTGTCAATATTTTTAGCTATAATTGCTTTTACTTTCATTGTTTTCCTCCTTTTTTAAAGGTTCAATGGTTGAACCAATATGTTTATGATTTGAGTATACTTCCTTTTTTTTCAAAAGTCAAATTTTTTACTGATCTTTTAAGCCTATAGTCGAACATATTGAGATATAAATTGACAAAAAATTGTAAAAAATATTAATTTATTTAGAGGATATTAATATTATTTATTTATATATATACTAATATCGCAATTAAAATATAAAGGAGGAATGATTAATGAGAAGTATTACTACGCTCGATTTACAGTATGCACACAGATATTTTATAAGTTTAAAGGAGAAGCACAATATTTACATGAACATTCAGGGCTTTTAACTATAGAAGTTGAAGACACTATTAATGATGGGGTTAATATGGTTTTTCCATGTAATGAAATCCAAAAAATTGCTTGGGAAGTTCTTAAAAACTTTGATCATGCTCTTATTTTAAGAGAAGATGACCCGCTTCTTCCTGCAATACTTAAAGTATATGAGGAAGAAGGAATTAAAAATGGAGCTCCTCAAAATACAATGAAGGGTCAAGCATTTAAGACAGAGCTCGCAACTGCATACCCAGATAGCCGTTTAGTTGTTACAAAGGAAACATCAACAGTCGAAGGGATGATAAAGATTATTTACGAACTATTAAAAGGTAAATTAAATATTACTAAGCTTACATTTACTAGTGGAGTTAATGTAGGATCTGCAGAATTTAAAACGCAAAATAACCTTGACCGTTGTCCTCTTTGTGGGATCTTTTTAGATGAAAATGGTCATTGTCCAAAGTGCGGATATCAGAAAAAAAAGTAGAGAAATTTAAAAATGGAGTTTCAATATAAAATAAACTCTTTTTCAAGGACATATAAAAAAAGTAGAACAATATTTAAGCATTCAAAAGATGATTCCTGCATTTTATAGGAGTCATCTTTTTTAAATCTATTGGTATTTGTGTTTGTTAGTATATTCATAGACAAAAAATAATAACTAAAAATTACTTGAAGTAATGAAACTAAATATAAAGCTAATTATATTGGTAAAATTTAATTTATTTATAATTATACAAGTTCCCTAATATTCCTTTTGTAATTTTAATAAATAAATACTCCATATGAAATAAAAAAGCCCTTAGACTCAA
>NZ_JBFHGC010000100.1:0-6456 GCF_041583315.1 Ilyobacter sp.
ACTACCTCTGATGATAAAATCTACAAAGCAACAGAAAAAGAGGGTACCATTGATGATTCAAAATGGAGCGAAGATCTCAAGAACTATCACGGTTTCATATGGAGAGAAGCCGGCCATGGAAACTGTGTATTAACTGCAATTGATAAAGCGCAAAAAGAACTAAAAAAAAATTCGGACATTAAGGTTCCAATATTACTGATACATTCTGACAAATCATTTATCGCTAAAGAAGAAAATGAGGATGCTCAAATTGCAGATATAGTTCTCAATATAAAAGATATGCTATCAATAAAATTATGCAATGAAAACCTAATGAACACAGAAAAAATTAAGGATGCTAAACACGATGTTTTCCTATCAAGAAATAAAAGTAGAGAAATGGCTTTTAAAACTATGTTTGGCTGGCTAAAAAGCAAATAATTCGATTGATTGAATTTTAAAAAAGCCTGAAAGCCCCATTTTTAAAGGCATATTTTCAAGAAAAAAAACATTATATAAGATAAATTATTATATTTGTGAATTCTTACCAATTATATTTTTACAATCGCTCACAAAAAAGATAAAAAAATGAAACAAAAATTCATGTTATTCATGCTTGCAATTGCATTACCAACTGGAAGTACATTTGCTCAAGAGACTTACAATCATTGGTCAATACAAGCAAAAGGAGGTGTAAATACTATTAGTGGACTTTATAAAAGCTCAACAGACAGAGATATTAACTATGAAGCAGGTGGTGCAATTGAATATACAATAAGTCCTACTATAGGAATTGGGGCAGAGTATCTATACCTAAACAATGACCATGATTGGAAAAACTTCACTTCTAATATTCATCAAACGACAGTTTTTACTTCATTAAATTTATCTAACTTAACTGTTCCTTATAGAAGTGGATTTTGGAAAAACGTCAATACTTATTTCACAGTTGGCTTAGGAGCTGGAATAGGTGATTTTGAATCTACTGACCCTCTAATTATTGAATCTACAGGAGATGTAGTAAACCTAGTTAATGTTTTAGGGATGAATTTTGAGTATAGTATTAATAAAAATATTGCAATCGGTATTGAACCTCAATATTTCTCAAACACAAATAGCCAATTCAATCCGAAACCTTATCAAACAGACAACAAAAACTTCTACACCGTAAACTTGAATCTTCGCTATAAGATTGGTTCTGGAATGCATATGCGCAATAAAAAAATAGAAAAATGCACATACAATAACCTTCCTTCAAACAAACCTCAAGAAACATTCATTGCTCCTCAAGTTGTTAAAGAAGAAGAAGAAGAAGCTGTAATTCCATTAGAACCAGATGTAGTTGCAGAAGTTAAAAAAATAGATACTATTAAAGTAGAAGTTCCAACTAAAAAGATACCATTAGTAGAACCTGAAGTTAAACCTATCGTAAATGAGAAACCAATTACAGTTAAAGCTGAACGATATAAAACAGAAAGTTGTAATAAAAACTTAAAAGAATATAGTTTGGTGGTTGGTAGTTTTGCCAAAAAAGACAATGCAATAAATTTTTCTAACAAATTGAAAAACAATGGTTCTGAAGGAATTGTTGTTGAAAATAAAGAAGGCATGTATCGTGTAATTACTTATACCGACAGCAACATTGAAACATCAATGGAGCAAGTTAGAAAACTAAGACCTAACTATCCAGACATTTGGATAGCACAATGTAAAGTAAAACAAGAATAAAATTTTAAACCAAGCAAAACGCAGATTTTAATAAAAAGAACAGGCAAATGAAAAATACTTCATTTGCCTGTTCTTTTTTATAGTGAACACTTTTACACACATTATATCTAAAAAATCAATATCCCATCTGCCATCTAAATTTTAATATCAATAAAAAAATAGCTCAATTATTATACATTTTATCAAATGATGTGTATTTTTGCATACCAAGAAAGAATTAGCTATCGATTATTTTCACTTCCCCCCTTTGCTGTGAAATCAAAAATCATCGAACAAAATCTACAGCAATTCTTATTTTATTAAAATATTTTCTATAAGACAATTTAATATTCATCTATATAAAACAAACAAAAATGAACAATTTTGAATGGAATTTTCCTACAAAGATTAATTACGGACCTGGTAAAGTAAACGAAGTTGGTGAAATAGCAAAAGCTTATGGTAAAAAAGCTATGATCGCAACTTATGCTAGAGGTGGTTTTTTAGATTCAATTATCGATACTGTGGAAGCTTCGTTAAAAGAAGCTGGAATTGAATTTGTTACCTTTACAGGAATCGAGCCTAATCCAAGAGCTCAAACCATAGATAAGGCTATAGATAAATTTAAGGCTGAAAAATGCGACCTTGTTATCGCACTTGGTGGAGGAAGTGTTATTGACGGTTCCAAGTATATAGCCGCCACTAGTTTTTCCGGAGGAAAAGCCTGGGACTATGTAGTCTTAGGAGACAGAGTGCCTAGAGAGTACACAGGAGCCTATCCCATTATCTCCATTCCTACTATTTCTGCTTCTGGATCAGAATGCAATGCAGGGGGAGTCTTAACAAATGCTGAAACAAACGAAAAAAGTTTTTCAAGATCACCTTACAGATTTCCAAAAGTAGCTATAGTTGATCCGGAATTACTGACCTCTGTTCCTTTGAGTATCACCAAAGACAGCTGTGTAGATATTTTCTCTCATTTAATCGAACATTATTTGTCAAGTCATTCAGAATCAGATTTTGCAGATAGAATAACTGAAGGAATAATTCTTACATTAAAAGAAAATTTTGACAAAATCATTACTAATCTCTCAGATACTGAAGTGAGAGGGCAATTAGCTCTGTGCTCTATATTCGGTTGGTCCGGACTTCAGGCTCTTGGCAGAACAGGATCCATTCCAATGCATTCAATCGAGATGCCTTTGAGCGCTATTTACGATCTACCACATGGTAGAGGTATGACCATAGTTATTCCTCCTTACCTTGAGCTTATGGCTGACGTGTTACCTCACAGATGGGCAAAATTAGCTAGAAGATGTTTTGGTGTAACAGAACAGGATGATCTCAAAGCTGCTAAATTGCTTTCAGTTAAGGTTGTTGAATGGCTAAAATCTACTGAGTCTTATCTAACTCTTTCTGATGTTAATATTCCATCTGATCAGTTTGAAAAAATGGCCGATGATGTAGTAAGAATGTTTCCAGGTTCAAAAGCAAATACCACAACAGGTCCAAGACCGGTTACCAAAGAAGAAATTATCAAAATTTACGAAATGTGTAAATAGAAATTTAAAAATGGAGTGTCCGTCAGGATACTCCATTTTGCTTTTTTATGAAAAGTTAATCAAAAAGCTTCCTTACACAGAAACGGATTAAAAAAGCCGGATCTTCAGATCCGGCTTCCTTTTATTCAGCCATTTTTATAAGTAGTTGTCCAGTTTTTACACTCTGGCCTTCTTTAGCATAGAGTTTCTTTATAACTCCTGCACTTTTAGCCGTTATATTTGTTTCCATTTTCATAGCTTCTATTATAACTACCACTTGATTTTCTGTTACTTCTTCTCCCTCTTTTACCAGAACCTTCGTTACAGTTCCAGGGATGCTAGACCCTATATGTCTTTCATTTTTAGGATCAGCCATTTTGACTTCAGAGTCATCATTCGAAGCTACCCTCTGAGATTTATCCTTTACCCTTACTTCTGTTCTGTTTCCGTTTAATTCAAAAGTCACAGTTCTGTAACCTTCAGAATCTATTTTAGACAGTTGAAGAAGAGTTATAACCAGAGCTTCTCCCTCTCCCATCTTGACCTCGCAAGTTTCTCCCTCTGCAAGACCGTGGAAGTAGATATCACTTCCTATAGAACTGAAGTCTCCGTATTCTTTCAAGTATTCCAAATATGAATCAAACACATCAGGATAAAGAGCATAACTTATTGCATCTTCCATGTTTGCCTCTATTCCGTGTTTAGCACTTAGATTTTTCATAATAGCATCAAAATCTTCAGGAGGCAGAAGCTCTCCAGGTCTGCATGTAATAGCCTTTTCACCCTTCAATACGATCTTCTGAATATCCTCAGGGAACCCTCCGTCAGGCTGTCCCATCATACCTTTAAAATAAGCCACTACTGAATCCGGGAATGCCATATCCTTACCTTTATCCAGGAAATTTTCCGGAGTCATATCATTCTTAACCATGAATATACCAAGGTCTCCTACCATTTTTGAAGACGGCGTTACCTTTACAATATCCCCTAGCATAACATTTACTTTTCCGTACATCTCTTTTATTTCATTGAATCTGTGACCTAGTCCAAAACTCTCTATCTGAGGTTTCAAGTTTGAATACTGTCCTCCCGGTATTTCATACTTGTATATTTCTGTAGATCCGGACTTAAGGCCAGATTCAAACTGGGCATATACAGGTCTTACTGCATTCCAGTAGTCTGAAATCTGCTGTACATCATCAAGGTTCATTCCTGTATCTCTGTCTGTATTCTCAAGAGCTGCAACTATCGAATTTAGAGACGGCTGGCTTGTAAGTCCAGACATTGCATCAAAGGCAGTATCGATTATATCCACTCCGGCTTCTGCCGCCATTAGACAGGTAGCCACTCCGTTTCCTGTAGTATCATGAGTATGCAGGTGGATAGGTATAGAGATATTTTCCTTTAGAGCCTTCACAAGCTTAAAGGCTGCATAAGGTTTCAAAAGAGCAGACATATCTTTTATTCCCAAAATGTGCGCCCCTGTTTTCTCTATCTCCTTAGCCTTGTCTATATAATACTGTAGATTGTACTTAGTTTTTTTACTGTCTAATATATCTCCTGTATAGCATATACATGCTTCAGCAATTTTTCCGTTTTTTATTACCTCTTGGATAGAAAGCTCCATACCTTTTACCCAGTTCAGAGAGTCAAATATTCTGAAAAGATCTACTCCATTATCTGAAGCCTGTTTTATAAACTCCTGGATTACATTGTCAGGATAGTTTTTATATCCTACAGCATTAGAACCTCTGATCAGCATCTGAAGAAGTACGTTTGGCACTCTCTTTCTTATCTCTCTCAGTCTCTCCCATGGAGATTCTTTCAAGAATCTATAGGATACGTCAAATGTAGCTCCTCCCCAACAACCTATTGAGAAAAGATCCTTTGCCAGGATGGAAGTGTCACGGGCTATTTTCGTCATATCTGTTGTTCTTACACGGGTAGCCATCAGAGTCTGGTGTGCATCTCTCATAGTTGTATCTGTAAGAAGCAGTTTATTCTGGCTCTTGATCCAAGCAACTACACCATCAGGACCTTTTTCCTCAAGAATCTGTTTAGTTCCGTATAATTTTTCTGGTTTTTTAGCTCCAGGAACCACAGGAACATCAAAATCTTTCTCTGCACCGTGAGTTTCATTCACTACCTTTTCAGCTATGAATTTTATTACATTTCCTTCAAAGTCATGTTTTACTGAATTTTCAAATAATTCACTGTGTTTTTCAATAAAGCTTGTATTACACTCTCCCTTTGCAAATACAGGGTGATTCAAAACATTTATCAGGAAATCAACGTTAGTTTTTACCCCGGTAACCTTCGTTTCCTTGATAGAACGAAGTGCCTTTCTTCTGGCATCCTCAAAAGTTCTTCCATGGGAAATTATCTTTACCAACAGGCTGTCGTAATATGGGCTTATTACAGCTCCAGAGTAACCATTTCCTCCGTCAAGACGGATTCCAAATCCGGAACTTGTCCTGTAGACATCTATCTTACCTGTATCTGGTGCAAAGTTATTTACAGGATCTTCCGTAGTTATTCTGCATTGAATAGAGTACCCCTTTGCCTCTATACTCTCCTGAGAAGGTATCCCTATCTCTTTAGAATCCAGGCTGTATCCCTCTGCTACAAGTATCTGGCTCTGGACAATATCTATTCCCGTTACCATCTCACTGATAGTGTGCTCTACCTGTACCCTTGGATTCATCTCTATGAAGTAATGATTTTCGTCTTTATCCACCAGGAATTCAAGAGTACCTGCATTCCTGTAATTTACAGAGCTTGCTATTTTAAGTGCATCTTCACATATGACTTTTCTTTTTTCATCTGAAAGAGTAAGAGCAGGTGTTATCTCTACAACTTTCTGATGTCTTCTTTGCACAGAGCAGTCTCTCTCATAAAGATGAACTATGTTTCCGAATTTATCCCCTATTATCTGAACCTCTATATGCTTAGGTTCCTCTACATACTTTTCCACAAATATATCATCTATTCCAAAGGCTTTCATAGCTTCATTTCTGGCACTTCTGTAAGAGTCAATAACTTCAGAATGATTTCTTACAATACGCATCCCACGGCCTCCGCCTCCTGCAGCAGCTTTCAGCATTATAGGATAACCACAGCTTTCTGAAAAAGAAAGCAGATCCTCTTCTGATTTTATAGGTTTATCCACACCTGGGATAGTCGGTACTCCCACTTTAGCGGCGACGATTTTAGACTTTATCTTATCTCC
>NZ_JBFHGC010000101.1:0-6447 GCF_041583315.1 Ilyobacter sp.
AGTAATAAAAAAATATACTGGACTCAAATTCTCTAAAAGAGTATTATACACTATATATAAAGATAAACAGGAGGAATTATAAAAATGGTGAGAGTAGGAATAATAGGAGCCACTGGCTATGCTGGACAACAGCTTGTATGGTATCTAAATATGCACAAAAATGCAGAAATAAAGTTTATGGTGTCAAATAGTTATGTAGGAAAGGAATTTAGTGAAATCTATAGAAACTTTAAAAATTTTTTAAGTGATAAGCTTATAGGGGTAGAAGATGTAGAATCAAAGATTGATGAGATAGATGTTCTTTTTATGGCTCTTCCCCACGGTAAATCTGCTCCCTTTGTAAAGCTTGCTATGGACAAGGGGATAAAAGCTATAGATCTAGGTGCTGATTTCAGATTGGACAGTGAAGAAGCCTTTAAAGAGTGGTACAAAGATGATTATAAACATCCTGAATTCATAAAAGATGCTGTTTACGGTCTTCCTGAATTAAAAAGAAGAGAAGAGATTAAAAACTGTAAAATAATAGCAAATCCTGGATGTTATCCAACTGCTAGTATATTAGCCCTTGCACCATTATTACATAATAACCTTATAGAGAAGGATTCTATTATTATAGACGCAAAGTCAGGAGTATCAGGAGCAGGAAGGACTGCAAGTATAGCGACACTTTATACAGAGTGCAACGAATCTATAAAGGCTTACGGTGTGACTACACACAGACACACGGCAGAGATAGAGCAGGAGTTATCGAAGATCGGAGAGGAAAATATCGCTCTGACATTTACACCCCACCTTGTTCCTATGAACAGGGGAATACTATCTGTGACATACTCAAAGTTAAAGAAAGATATCACAGAAAAAGAGATATACGACATATATAACAAGTTTTATGAAAATGAATATTTTGTAAGGGTCATAAATGATCTTCCTGAGACTAGATTTGTAAGGGGAACCAACCTTTGCGATATAGCAGTAAGGGTGGATAAGAGGACAAACAGAGTAATAGCAATATCTGCAATAGATAATCTGATAAAAGGTGCTGCAGGCCAGGCAATACAGAATATGAATATCATGTTTGGTCTTGAGGAAAATGACGGTTTAGATATTTTGGCAATGAATCCATAATTATAGGGGGAATAACTGATGAAAATATTAGAAGGAAAATCAATAACTGCTGTACAGGGAATAAAGGCTGCCGGAATCACAGCAGGAATAAAAAAGAGCGGAAGAAAAGATGTATGTGTAGTGTACAGTGAAAAGGAAGCTGTGGGAGCGGGAGTATTTACAACAAACAGAGTAAAAGCTGCACCTCTTCTTCTGGATATGGAAAATATAAAGCATGAAACTATAAGAGCTATAGTAGTAAACAGCGGAAATGCCAATGCCTGTACAGGTAAGGACGGGTATGAAAATGCGGTAAAAATGGGAGAGGTTGTAGCAGAGTGTTTTGCAATTGATCCAAAAGAGGTTATAGTGGAATCCACTGGTGTTATAGGGGTACAACTTCCTATGGATAAAGTCGTTGCAGGAGTAAAAGAAGCTTGTAAAGCTGTCTCTGCAGATGGTGGACACGATGCAGCAGAAGCTATAATGACCACAGACCTTTTTACCAAAGAGGTAGTAATAGAAATAGAGGTAGACGGAAAACCTGTAATTATAGCAGGTATGGCAAAAGGTTCAGGTATGATCCACCCGAATATGGCAACAATGCTCGGAACAGTAGTTACGGATATAAATATCACAAAGGCTATGCTTGAAAAGGCATTTAAGGGAAGCGTAGACGACTCTTATAACATGATCTCTGTAGACGGAGATACAAGCACAAATGATATGGCTGTAGTAATGGCAAATGGTATGGCAGGGAACAAGCTTATAGAAACTGAAAACGAGGATTTCATGAAATTTAAAGCTGCCCTCGACCATCTTAATAAAGAACTTGCAAAGTTGATAGCAGTAGACGGAGAAGGAGCTACAAAACTTTTAGAAGTAAATGTGGTAAATGCAAAGGACATAAAAAGTGCAAAGTCAGCTGCTAAGTCTGTAATTACTTCTAATCTTACTAAGTGTGCTTTCTTCGGTGAAGATGCAAACTGGGGAAGAATCCTGTGTGCTGTAGGATATTCTGAAGCTGATTTTGATCCTGAAAAAATAGATATTTTCCTGAAATCAAATGAAGGATCTATACAGGTGGCTGAAAATGGCAGAGGGCTGGTATTTGACGAAATTCTTGCTGCAGAAATACTAAAAGAAAAAGAGATAACAGTATTTATAGATATGAAAATTGGAGAAGCCGAGGCAACTGCTTGGGGATGCGACCTTAGCTATAAATATGTGGAAATAAACGGGGCATACAGAAGCTAGTAACTGTGTTTAAATTATTGGCCAGAATTAGTTTTATTTGATTTAAAAAGGGGGAAACTTAATTATGTACGGAGCACTTTACCTAGAAGACGGTACCGTGTACGAGGGCAAAGGATTTGGATATGAGGGAGTTTCAAGCGGTGAGCTGGTTTTCAATACGTCCATGACTGGTTATCAAGAGATATTGACAGATCCTTCATATGCAGGGCAGATTATTACCATGACCTATCCACTGATAGGGAATTATGGAGTAAATAAATCCTTCAATGAGGCAGACAGGTCTTATGCAAAGGGTATGGTTGTAAAGGCTGTATCAAAAAATCCAAGCAATTTCATGAGTGAAGGGGATTTTGACAGATTTCTGAAAGAGATGAAAATTGTAGGAGTATACGGGGTAGATACAAGGGCAGTTACTAAAAAGATAAGAGACAGCGGAGCCATGAAGTGTGTAATATCCAGCAGGAAGCTCACACAGGCAGAGATAGATGAACATATGGGAACTATCAAGGATGAAGATGACTGGATGAGAGAGGTAGGAACTCAGGAAGTATATGAAGTTCCGGGAGATGGATTCAGAGTCGCTCTGATAGACTTTGGTGTAAAAGAAAATATAATAAGGAACCTCCAGAAGAGAGATTGCCATGTAACAGTATACCCATTCAATGCAACCAGCGAGGAGATAATGGCAGGAAATCCAGACGGAGTCCTGCTGAGCAACGGACCTGGAGATCCAAAACTGGCCGTAGAGGGTATAGAGGCTGCCAAGAATTTCATAGGAAAACTTCCTATGTTTGGTATCTGCCTGGGACACCAGGTAATCTCTCTGGCTGTAGGGGGAGATACCTACAAGACAAAATTCGGACACAGAGGTGGAAATCACGGAGTTTTGGACATTGATAGAAATAAATCCTTTATCAGCTCCCAGAATCACGGCTATGCCACTGATGAAAATAGTCTTGCAGGGACAGGGACAAGAGTAAACTTTATAAATTTGAATGACAATACTGTAGAGGGAATCGAGCTGGAAGACTATCCGGTATTTTCTGTGCAGTTCCATCCTGAGGGAGCACCGGGACCTGAGGATACGACTTATCTTTTTGACAAATTTATAAAGTTTATGAAGGAGAGTAAAGATGAAGCATAATATAGAAAAAGTAATGATAATAGGTTCCGGACCTATAATCATAGGACAGGCTGCAGAATTTGACTATTCCGGGACACAGGCATGCAAGGCCATAAAAGAAGAGGGTATTGAGATAGTTCTCCTAAACAGTAATCCGGCTACAATAATGACGGACAATAACATTGCCGACAAGGTCTATATAGAACCTCTAACAGTGGAAGTAGCAGAGGAGATCATAAAAAAAGAGAGACCCCAGGGAATCCTGGCAGGATTCGGAGGGCAGACAGCTCTGAACCTGACCATGGAGCTGGAAGGTAAGGGGATTCTCGAAAAATATAATGTGAAACTTTTTGGGATAAACAGTGAGGCTATAAGAAGAGCTGAGGACAGAGAAGAATTTAAAGAACTCCTGGAGAAACTGGGAGAACCTGTGGCTATAAGTGAGATAGCCTCTACTATGACTGAGTGCGTAGAGTTTGCTGAGACAAATGGTTTCCCAATCATAGTAAGGCCTGCCTACACAATGGGTGGAACAGGGGGAGGAATAGCTGACAACATGAAGGACTTTAAGGAGATATGTTCTAAGGGTCTGATAATGAGTCCTATAAAGCAGCTTCTTCTGGAGCAGAGTGTAGCAGGGTGGAAAGAGATAGAGTATGAGGTTATGAGAGACTCTAAGGGAAACTGCATCACTGTATGTAACATGGAAAACTTTGACCCTGTGGGAATACATACAGGGGACAGTATAGTAATAGCACCATCTCAGACTCTTACAAACTATGAGTATCAGATGCTGAGACAGTCTTCTCTGAAGATAATAGACGAACTGAAAATAGAGGGAGGGTGTAATGTGCAGTTTGCCCTAGATCCTCATTCTCATAATTATATAGTGATAGAGGTAAATCCTAGGGTAAGCAGGTCATCTGCTCTGGCTTCTAAGGCTACAGGTTATCCTATCGCAAAGATAGCTGCAAAAATAGCCCTTGGGTATAATCTGGATGAGCTGAAAAACTATGTTACCGGTTATTCAAGTGCATTTTTTGAACCTGCCCTTGATTATGTAGTTATGAAGATACCTAAGTGGCCTTTTGACAAATTCAGGTCAGCTTCTAAAAAACTGGGGACTCAGATGAAGGCTACGGGAGAGGTAATGGCAATCGACAGAACCTTTGAAGCTGCACTTCTAAAAGCTATAACATGTCTTGAAGGCGGACTTCCAGGTATAAATCTTCCGGCATTTACTAAGCTGGGGAGGGAAGAGCTTCTGGTAAAGATAAAAGAGTGTGATGATGAGAGAATCTTCGCTATAGCTCAGGCTATGAGAATAGGTGTGGGTATAGAGGAGATACATGAGGTCAGCAAGGTTGACAGATGGTTCTTAAACGGAATCAAAAATATAATAGACCTTGAGGTTGAGCTTTCTCAAAGTGAAATTTCTGAAAAAATCCTGGAAAAAGCTGAAACTATGGGATTCACAGATGATGAGATACTGAGACTAAGTAAATGGGAAAAATCAGAAGTGGATAAAATCAGAAAAGAAAAAGGGATGTATCCTGTCTATAAGATGGTAGATACATGCAGCGGAGAATTCGAAGCTGTGACTCCTTACTATTACTCTTGTTATGAAAAAGAAGATGAAAATATAATTTCAGAAGAGAAAAAAATAGTGGTAATAGGGTCTGGCCCTATAAGAATAGGACAGGGTGTAGAGTTTGACTACTGCTCTGTACATGGTGTGTGGGCTATAAAAGATGCAGGATACCAGTCGATTATTATAAACAATAATCCTGAAACAGTAAGTACTGACTTTGATACATCTGACAAACTGTATTTTGAATCTCTCTATATCGATGACGTGTTAAACGTAATCCGTGAAGAAAAACCATATGGAGTGATAGTACAGTTCGGAGGACAGACCTCTATAAATCTTGCCAAAAGGCTCGAAGAAGCAGGAGTAAATATTCTCGGTACAAAGTACGAGTCTATCGACCTTGCCGAGGACAGGGATAAATTTAGAAATTTCCTGGAAAGCCTGGGAATAGAAAGTCCTGAGGGGTATGCAGCTAGAAATCTCGAGGAATCATATAAAGCTGCAGAAAAGATAGGCTATCCTGTAGTTGTGAGACCTTCCTATGTAATAGGCGGTAGAGCTATGAGGGTAGTACACAATAAGGAAAGCCTTACAGAGTACATGACCCATGCCATAGATATGTCTAAAGAAACAACTATACTCATAGATAAATATATATACGGAACAGAGATAGAGGTAGATGCCATCTGTGACGGTGAGGAGATACTTATCCCGGGAATAATGGAACATATAGAGAAAACAGGAGTCCACTCTGGAGACAGTATAACGAGCTATCCGACTATAACACTCAGTGATGAGGTAATAGCCGAGCTTGTAGAGAGCACAAAAAAAATAGCTGTAAACATAAAAACACTGGGAATCATAAATATCCAGTATGTATTTGACGGAGAGAAACTCTACATAATAGAGGTAAATCCGAGAGCCTCGAGAACTGTACCGATCCTGAGTAAGGTAACAGGAGTACCTATGGTAAAGGTGGCAGTGGAAACTATGCTTGGTAAAAAGTTAAAAGATCTTGAATACGGCACAGGCCTCAGAAAAAACAAGAACTTTTATGCTGTAAAATTCCCTGTTTTTTCCACTGAAAAACTCAGTAATGTAGATACCTTCCTTAGCCCTGAAATGAAATCCACAGGAGAAGTTTTGGGAGTGGATCAGGATTTTGACGTGGCTGTATACAAAGGTTTCTCTGCTGTAGGTATGAAAATACCTGTAGACGGAAAACTCTACGTGTCTCTAAACGATGTAAGCAAAGATATGGGACTTGAAACAATAAGAAAATATAAAGAACTAGGATTTTCTGTGTCTGCTTCCAAGGGAACTGCAGACTATCTGAGTAAAAACGGGGTAGAGGCTGAGTATATCCAGGGCG
>NZ_JBFHGC010000102.1:0-6431 GCF_041583315.1 Ilyobacter sp.
CCTCACGTTGCCTCTTTAGAAGCTTTTCCCTCTCCTTTTCTGCAATATATCCAAGAAGGTGAAGCAGCATAGGCTGAAGCAGTTCTATCTCTACCTTACTTTTATTCGCTGTGGATAATACCTCGTTGTCTAAGATCTGTATATGGACTTTCTTCTTGCCCAGCAACTCGTAGGTGTCTTTTATCTGTTTCAGGTTTCTCCCCAGTCTGTCTAGCTCCTTAACCACTATCGTGTCTCCAGCTGCTATTTTCACCAGTAGTTTATTCCAGGCAGGTCTGTCCATACTCTTCCCTGATATCTTATCTGTGTAGATGTGACTGGCACTGACTCCATGATCTCTTAGTGCCTTAAGCTGTCTCTCTTCATTTTGCTCTCTGGTCGATACTCTCACATAACCGTATTTCATTTCACACCTCCTACAATTTATCTTACAAAAACTGTAACAGGAATGTTTCAAAAGGTCCATGTGAATTTAGATAACTTTCCGTTTGGAAATACGGATCTCTAGCCCAGTAAACACATTCTCAAATTTCAGTCTCACAAGGTATACCTTTTGATATCAGTTCCAAAGTTTTCCAACACATAAGCTTTGATAATCAAAATGATTGACTTTTTAAATTAAAGGTGTTATTATATTTCTACAATAATTATTTAGGAGGTTTATTTACATGAAAAAACTATTAATTGGGTTGGTCCTTTTATCTTCAATCGTTGCAAATGCAGCTGGAGTTGTTAATGTTTATACAACTAGACATTACGATGCTGATGATGCTTTGTACAACGAGTTTTCTAAAAAAACTGGTATTAAAGTTAATGTTGTAAGTGATCAAAGTGCCGTAAGTATCTCTAAGATAAAGGAACAAGGAAGAGCTCCCTTAGCTGATGTATTTATGACATCAGATGCAGGTAACTTAGCTCAAGCAAAGGAAGCTGGTATCTTACAACCTGTAAATAGTTCTATATTAGAGTCAAATATTCCAGCTAAGTATCAAGATGATGATAATCAGTGGTTCGGATTAACTAAGAGAGCGAGAGTATTTATTTATTCAAATGATAGAGTTAAGGCTAAGGATCTAAAGGGACTTACTTATGAATCTTTAGTAAAAGATTCAAGATGGAATGACAAGGTACTTGTTAGATCCTCGTCAAATATGTACAATCAGTCAATGGTTGCTTCCTTTATTGCATTACATGGTCAGAAGAAAACTTCTGAATGGGTAAAGGAATTAGTAGATCAAATGGCTAGAAACCCACAAGGAAACGATAGAATTCAAGCTGTAGCTGTCAAAGATGGTGAAGGTGATATTGCTATTGCCAACTCTTACTACTATGGTAAACTCGTAAATGAAACTGATAAAAGTTCAAAATATTACGGAGTTGCTGATAAGACTAGCCTTTACTTTCCTAACCAAAACAAAGGAGAGTCTGGGGTTCATATGAACATTAGTGGAGCTGGAGTTGTTAAAAATGCCAAAAATAAAGAGGAAGCCATTAAATTGATTGAATTTCTTTCTATGAAAAAACAACAAGAGGCATTCTCTGCTACTAACTATGAATTTCCTGTTAATGCAGAAGCCAAGCTCAGCCCTCTTCTTGCATCATGGTTAGATAAACAAGGTCTTAAGACACTGAAGGAACAAGATATCAATTTAAATTTATTGGGGAAATATAATGAAGAAGCACTTAACATCATGATAGGATCCAACTGGGACACTCCTAAAAAATAATTTTTTACGTAATTAAATTAAAAGGGGTTGGTAAGGGTATAACGCTACTCTTATCACCTCTTTATATTTTATAAGGATGTGAAATTCATGAAAATTTTTAAGATAGAGGATGGAATAATAAAAATTTTGTTATTATTCTTAATACTTGCTTTTATTCTACTTCCAATATCTGACTCTATTCCTCTATTATTTACACCCAATACCCCATATCTAAATGTATTGATAAACAAGGGAATTATTTGGGAGTATTTATTCAACACACTGGAACTTGTATTTAAGGTTGGGGCATTTTCTATATTGTTAGGATTTGCAGGTAGTTACTTTATAACTATGTATGACTTTAAATTTAAAAATGTATTTAAGGTCTTACTGACACTGCCCTTAGCATTTCCTGTATACGTAGGAGCATATACCTATTCATCGATATTCTATACCAATAAATGGCTGAGTAATATTTTCACTAATAAAATATTTATGGAAGGTTCGGTATTTATATATGGAATATTTTTATATCCATATGTTTATCTTGCATGTCGTTCATATCTTAGAAATAACTTGGTAGAGTATATAGAAGCCTCTAAAACTCTTGGAAAATCTAACTTTGAAACTCTTATAAAAGTTATTTTCCCACTTTCATGGCCTGCTATATTAGGGGCTACACTATTTGTGATCTTTGAAACTCTATCTGACTTTGCAGTAGTAGAGTTTTACGGAGTGGCAACAATTTCTAAAGTTATTACAGATTCATGGATGGGACTAGGACAAAAAGATACTGCTGCTAAAATATCTATAATATTAATATTTATTCTCGGTATTATGATATTTGTTGAAAAACTAATTAGGAAAAGAAAAAGATATGAAGGAATCTCTAATAAAAAAATTAAACCTGTGAAACCATCACCATCATTAGCATTTGCAATCTATACATTTCTTGGGATCATCGTATTTTTAGGATTTATACTCCCTGCATATGAGATGATAGGTTTCGCTATAGCTAAAAGTTCATATATTGAAGGTCTCAGCCTTCTTGACATAACAACTAATACATTATTTACACTATCTATTGCTATATTATTAATTATTGTAATATCCACTATCTTTGCAAGTATAGTAAATCAACTAAAGAACGGAAAGAAGTTCTTCTCTACCATTGCAGTAATTGGTTACTCAATCCCATCTATTATACTAGCTCTGGCAGTCTATATTTTTACTCTGTCTCTAGATAATAGTATATATGAATTGTTTCATATTGAGTGGCTTGTACTTATGAATACGAGAACAGCACTGGTTATAGCTCTTGTGATTAAATTTATATCAGTAGCTTTTTCAAACTATTCAAATACTCTTGACAAGATAAATCCAAATATATTCAATGCCTCAACAACTCTAGGTCATAATTTTTTAGGAACATTTGTCAGAGTAAATCTTCCCATCCTTAAGAAGCCTACAAAATTTGTGTTTATTTTATTGTTTATAGACCTTATAAAAGAACTGACACTGACATACACTTTGAGACCATTTAATTTTAAAACTCTTTCTACAGAAATATATAGATATGCTGGAAATGAAATGATAGAAGTTGCAGCTATTCCGTCTCTTGTTATTGTAGGAGTATGTAGTTTAATGATTGTCTACTTAGAATTAGGAGGAAAAAATGTTAAAAATAGATAAAATTAATTTTAACTATGGGAATAAAAAAGTTTTGAAAGACTTTTCTATGGAAGTGAGAGAAGGTGAAAGAGTTGCTCTTAAAGGAGCTTCAGGATGTGGGAAGAGCACCCTTCTTAGATTGATTGCTGGCCTCGAAAAACCAAGCAGTGGAAATATCTTATTTGATAATAATAATATTACCAATCTTTCACCTTATAAAAGGGAGTTTGGATATGTATTTCAGGACTTTGCATTATTTCCGCACCTGAATGTTAAAAAAAATATATATTTTGGTATTTCACAATATAAAAATACTGAGAAAGAAGATCTATTGAATAAATATTCTAAGATGTTGCATATAGATTCTCTTTTTAACCATTATCCACATGAGCTTAGCGGAGGTCAAAAGCAAAGAGTAGCTCTAGCCAGAACTCTTGTTACAAATCCTAAGATTATTCTTCTTGATGAGGTTTTTTCTGCACTTGATGAAGGTCTAAAGGAAAATGTTAGATTAGAAATACTAGAAGTCTTAGAAGAGTTAAAAATCACTACAATTCTTGTAACTCATGATAGCAGAGATGCTGAGGTACTGTGCAGTAAAATAATAGAAATGTAAATTAAAGACATTTTATCTAATTTTATAGCTAATCTTAGCTTTGAAACACTTTGGTTTAGCGTCAATTCAAGCGAAAATCTAACATCCGATTCTGGTGTTTTAAAGTTTCTATTACAAATATTATATAAAAGACACTGAACTGTCACACAATTAAAGTAACATGTATTTAAACAAAATACATATTTCGGGAGGAATTATAAAAATGAAAAAAACAATCCTAATACTAGCGTTAATGCTCTCAACTGCAGCATTTTCTCAAAGTCAAGTAGTAGATCACTCATCTCATAACAAGGCAGAAGTAAAATCAGAAAACGTAGAAAAAACTTCAATGATGGACCAAATTAGTAGTCTTTCTCCTGATGAGCAAAAAGAATATCAAGCTTCTCATAAAAAACATATGATTACTATGAAAAAAATTATGCTAGATATAAAAGAAATTGATATCCAAATAAAAAAAGAGATGCTAAATGAAAGCGTAGATACTAAAAAAATAGCTAGACTTATAGATAAAAAATCTATACTTCAAGCTGACAAAGAAAAAGAGATGCTAAAGTTTAAAATTGAAGCAAAAGAAAAATTTGGTATAAAAATGATGGATGGTATGATGGGTAAAGGTAAGAAGTGCAAAATGATGGATAAGAATGCTTAAGTAAAATAAAGTATGGGGTAAGCTCCAAAAGAGCCTACCCCATTTTGTTTTAAGACCTGTTTATCCATACAATCCCTCTATTCCTACAGAAAATATGCTTATTAAGAAGCATATCCTAAAACTCAATACTTAAAGAGTAATAAGAAGTCCTTAATAGATCTAAATCACTATACTTATCATAACTATTCTTGACATATATACCACCTTCATATACTATGCGTTTATAAATACTTAGGATGGTGGCTAATATTATGATCAAAAAAATTAATTATTTTATGATTTTTTTCTTTTTCAGTTTTGTTATATTTGGAATGTGGGAGTGGCTTCAAACCCCTTTTTTTCAAGATATTACCGATAAAATAAATTATATTGTATGGTATAGATTTCACTGCACAATAGGCGATATAATGATTTTAGGTGTCTCTATGGTGATATGGTCTCTGGCAAAAAAGAACAATATGTGGTTTTTCGACCCTTCAAAACAAGATTATTTGGCCGTTACAGTCTTGGGAGCATCATATACCGCATATAGTGAAATACTGAATGTAGTTATAAGAGAATCTTGGTCGTATTCAGAATATATGCCCCTTATTCCTGGTACTCATATCGGAATTATTCCGATTATTCAATGGATTACTCTTCCAACACTTATAATTTATATATGTGCCCGATTTATAAGAGGGAAAAAATAAAAGACTTCCCATTAAAAGGAAGTCTTTTTAGAAACTAACAACTATAGAATAAAATCAGAATCTAATACATATGCCCTCTTCTGCTCATATTGTCTCTTCCACAAAATCCTCTCACTCCGCTCATTCTGTTCATATGTTCATAACCTGTTATGTCATAAGCTTTTCTGTTAAATTTCATTGATTCAGTCCTCATCTTTGCCTGAATATCAGCAATTTCACCATTAATTTTTTCAACTTTCACCCAATCAATCTTATCCTCATTCATCATTCGTTGAACTTCCAAATTTTTGTTTTGAATATCTAAAGTATGTCTTCTTCTATTGTTGTAATTTTCTTTCTCTAAAGCACTTAATTTTTCATTTTGTTCAAGAGTTAAGTTTTGATTAATTTTAGTTTCATATCTGTGCGAATCATACATGTGACTGTAATTATTATAGCCTCTAGCAAAAACTACAACTGATACAACCAACAATCCAGCGATTAAAAATTTTTTCATAATTATCACCCTCCTTGATATACAAATAAATACCTTATGAATGTGACGAGATTGTGACAGTAGTTAGTATTATTTTCAAAGTGTTAAATTCGATTAATACTAAAATATAACATCAATGATCAAAGCAACTGTTTGAATTAAATATTCACAAAAGGACTTCTAAACTTTTAATTGAATAATAGATAAGCATATAAAATAATTTTATTGTATGGAGGGCGAGTTGATGAAAAAAAAATGGGTAATGCTTTTGTTTCTTTTGATTTTTAGTTTTAGCTATTCTAAATTAGTGGAATATGAAATTGATATAGCTTATACTGAAGTAAATTTCACAGGAAATACAGTAAAGGCTATGACATTAAATGGAGGTATTCCAGGACCGACTCTTGAATTTACAGAGGGAGATATCCTCAGAGTTACATTTAACAATCATATGGATGTAGAAACCTCTATACACTGGCACGGGCTGCTGGTCCCAAATGATCAGGACGGAGTCCCTTACTTGAACACTCCTCCCATACTTCCCGGGACTTCATTCACCTATGAAATTCCATTGATACAATCAGGAACCTACTGGTATCACTCCCATACGGGACTACAGGAA
>NZ_JBFHGC010000103.1:0-6411 GCF_041583315.1 Ilyobacter sp.
AAAGCACTAAATAGAAATTTTATTTTACTACTACTTATTTCAGGGAGGTAATTATTATGACATTAAAAAAAATGAACAAATCACACGGGATTTTACAGGCTATGTTAATACATGAAAACGGGATAGTATCTCACAGAGGTTTCACATCATACGATGAACTTGTTGCCTATAGAAAAAGAAATAAAAATGATAAAGTAATTATAGAAATAGGAACTGAATCGTAGTTTTTAACTTAAAAATATTCACAAGTTTCTCAAATCTGTTAATCAAAAAAAACCGAGCTGATCCTTTAAAGGATCAGCTCTTTTTTTTATATAACCTTATTAAATTTTCAAAAATATCATTTCAAACAGAATTCTAACTTCAGATTATCTGTTCCGCCTCCCAAGTTGCAACTCTAACCACTTCTCCACTTTTGACATCTAACCCAGAAGCTTCCAGAAGATTTAAAAATTCATTTACTTGGCTTCTCTTTTCATAAAGAGCAGTTATTATTCCTACACTTTTGTGTTTTTCCTCTTCGCTTAAAAAGAAACCTCTGAAAAGTGGTATTTCATCAGAAAGATCTTTATCCAAATTTCTGGCTTCAAAGTAAGAAGCCTTTTCAATCCCCACCCCCTCTAGTGCCAAAACGACATTTTCTTTATAATCCTTGTTTATTATTTTTATATATAAAAAATACATTCTCAGCCTCCTAATCTTTTATTTCTCCACTTTTTTTCAGTGCATATCTGGTTAGCATAGGTCCCACTACTTCTGTTATAAGAGTTGTAAATAAAAGTATATTTAATATCATATATGATATCTCAATACCCTTATCTCCATAGACCAATACTTCTTTTCCAGATTCAAAAATTTTTGAGTTAAAAGTCCTTTTTATTGACAATGCAAGCGCCAGTCCCACCCCTACTTGTGGCAAAAGAGCAAAGCCAATATATTTTTTTACTATATCCGAACTGCCACTTATGTTTGCTCCAAAACTCGCGCCTATTATCTTTCCAAAACTCCTGGATATAAAATATATTGCACCTACAACAATTATCCCCCCTATAGATAAAATATCTAAATGGGCTCCACCTAGTATAAAAAATGCCCCTAAAAAAACTCCTGTAAATTTTTCTATTATCTCTTCACTTTTTAAAGTCATTACATCTGAAAAATTAGTCAGTATCGCACCAAAACTCATTATAGATAAGAGTTCTGATACATGCAATTGCTCTGAAATACCCAATAGCATTAGTATAAAAGATATTAAGAGCATCTGTATTATATCATTGCTCCTTATCTTCTTCAGCATAAGAAGATAAATTCCTGCGAAAACCATTCCCAGTAAAACTCCAAAAAATATGGATATAAGGGTGGAAATTATTATATCCGATACATTTACGGCAGTTCCTTTTATTAGGGCTTTGGAAAAACTGATAGCAAAAGCAAAAATTATTAGTGCCATGGCATCGTCTATTCCTACTATTGCCAGGATAGATGATGTAAAGCTTCCCTTTGACTTATATTGTTTTATCACCGCTACAGTTGCAGCAGGTGCAGTTGCTGAAGCAACTGCACCAAACAGTAGACATTTATATGTTTCGAAACCAAAAATTTTCAGTGCTAAAAATACTGAAACGAAAGCTCCTAGACACTCCCATACAACTATAAAAAATATGCTTTTACCCATTCTCTTCAAAATACTGAGTTTTAATTCTATCCCGATAGTAAAGGCTATTATTCCCAGAGCCATAGTTGGAATAAGATGAAAATTTTCTATCAGATTGTCAACTCGCTCTCTTCCTATAAAAAAAGTTAAGAGGGTACTGGAGATTACACCTATCACAACATAGCCTGTTACCTCTGGTATTTTTAAAAAATTTGAAATATTTTTATTGAAAAAAGCGATAAGAAATATCACTCCTAATATAAATAAAATATTGTGTTCCATTTTACATACTCCTTATTTTAAAAGTTTTTAAATAGTTCAACTACCTCCTGTGATTGACTTGCTGAAAAAATGGATTCTCTTCGAACTTCATTTTTTATGAGAAGAATTAATTTAGATAAAATTCTGAGATATTTTTTCTGGTCAGATTCAGGAGCCCCTATAAGAAAAACTATTCTTACAGGTTTTTCATCAATTGAATTCCAGTCCAACCCTCTTTTATTTACCCCTACCAGGATAAAAATATTTTCTATCCCTTTTAATTTAGCGTGAGGAATTGCTATCCCTAGCCCTATTCCTGTACTCAGTATAGCCTCTCTTTCAAAAATTTCGGTTTCAAATAAATCTTCATCTCCCAGTTTCCCCAGTTCTTTAGCCTTTTTTACCAGTGATTTTATAGCGTTCCTGGGATTGTTTTCATCTAAGAACACTATATTTTCTTTTTTAATCAATTCTTGCAGCATCCGAGTTCCTCCTATATAAAATAATTTAAAAAATATCTACACTCTCAAAGCGGGAAGGTATTTTATATATTTTAAAATTAACAAAACACAAATAAAGTACAGTCCCTATTAACACCTTCTTATTTTTTTTCACTATCCTTTAATTTTCTAGTTTTATAGCTACCTTAAAAAAATTAAAAATATATTTAAAGCTGAACTGATTACTGATATATCTGTACTCATGCTTATGCATTTCCAAAAAATAAAATTAAAAAAGGGCTCCTTTAACAGAGTCCCTTTCATAAGTAGCAGTCAAATCTAAAAATAACTTGGAAAAAACTGGCTTTTGATATATTCTGTAATTTTTTTTATATCCAAATTTTCCTTTTCAAGTTCTTTAAAATATTTTACAGTTTTCACTTTTAGATCCATGGTGGATGCTTCGTCGCAAACTATTATCCCTTTTTTATGAACCTGTATTGCAGTAATTGTCCACATATGATTAATGCTGCCCTCTATAGCCTGCTGAAGAGCTTTCGACTTATTCTCTCCTCCTACCATTATTAGTACCTCTTTAGCATCTAAGATAGTCCCCACTCCCACAGTGAGGGCTTTTTTAGGAACTTTTGATATATCATTATTAAAAAATCTGGAGTTTGCCTTTAATGTTTCCTGCGTTAGTGTCTTCACTCTCGTTCTAGATGTGAGAGATGACCCAGGTTCGTTAAATGCTATATGCCCGTCTGTACCTACTCCTCCAATAAACAGGTCTATTCCACCGTATTTTTTTATTTTTTCCTCATATTCGTCGCATTCCCTCACAAGATCCGGAGCATTTCCATTTAAAATATTTATATTCTCACTGGGTATATCAATGTGCTTGAAAAAATTATTTTTCATAAAAGTATGATAACTTTGAGGGTCATCTTCTGGCATATTTGCATATTCATCCATATTAAAGGTCATCACATTTTTGAAGGAAACCATGCCTTTCTTATTAAGTTTTATAAGTTCTTTATACATTTTAAGTGGTGTCTCACCTGTAGGCAACCCCAGTAAAAAAGGCTTATCTTTATCTGATGAATCATTTATTTTAGACGCCACATACAGCGCTGTCCACTCACTCATTTTATCTGTGATTAAAACCCTCATCCTCTCCTCCTTTATTCACAGCTTTTTCCCAATATGAAAACTAAGTTTTTATACTTGATTTTACATTCTTAAACCTTGTAAATTTAACTGTTCCACTAAATTTAATATACTTATTACCCGTATTCCATCCTTTTAAAATATGGGAATTTTCATCTCTACTGTTCATTTAATTATCCAAGGCATATTCCATTTTTTTTGACACCAATATAAAAACAGGACTTCCTTTACGGAAATCCTGTTTTATCAGAAATATTAGTCCAGATTTTCAGATAAATGTTAAATATTTGTGCCTCTATAACTAGCACCACAATTGGAGTATTTCCAGAATTAATTCATAAGATCAATAGGAAAAATATAATTATAAATTCTAAGCCCGAAATCTTTTGTGTGAATAAAACCTATCTTTATCACAGAACCTCTATCTTATCTCCCGGCTTAACAATTCCGCTCACAAGAACCTTTGTGAATATCCCTTCCTTCGGCATTACACATTCTCCTACAGCTTGTTTTATAGCACACCCTGTATGACATTTTTTCCCTATCTGTGTCACTTCCTGCACTGATTCACCTATCTTTAGTTTGGTTCCCACAGGCAAAGTATACAGCTCTATCCCCTCTGTGGTTATATTTTCAGCAAATTTTCCGTCATCTATGTCCAGACCTGCAGCTCTTACCTTGTCAGCACTTTCATTTGCAAGGAGGCTTACCTGTCTGTGCCATTCTCCTGCATGGGCATCACCCTCAAGACCATGGTTCATTATGAAATTTCCCTCCTTTATCGGATTTTTCACAACTCCCTTTTTACTGCTTATATTTACAGCCTTTACTCTTCCCAATATTTTTATTTCTTCCATGTTACCCCTCCAATGTAAAGTCTGATCTGCCGCCTGTTTTCTTTACCAGTTTAATGTCACCTATTACCATTTTTTTATCTATGGCCTTACACATATCATATATAGTGAGACAGGCTGTAGACACTGCAGTCAGCGCCTCCATCTCTATACCGGTTTTCCCGGTGGTTCTTACTTTCGCCTCTACCCATATTCTGTCTGAATTCACTGTAAAATCTATATCTGCCCCGTCTATTAAAATATTATGGCACATAGGTATGAGATCCCAGGTTTTTTTAGCCCCCATTATCCCCCCCACTTGTGCTACAGAGAGTACATCCCCTTTTTTTATTCCGCCGCTTTTCACAGCCTCTATAGTTTCCGGAGACATGAGAATATATCCTCTGGCCACTGCCGTCCTGTCCGTCTGAGACTTATCACCTACATCCACCATACGGGCTCTGCCTTTATCGTTAAAATGTGTTAGATCCATTTCATCCTCCAATTTTATACATATCTTTGTCAATATATTTTTTTTCCTTTAAAAAATGAGTCTCAGGTTTTTCTAAAATATATTTTTTCAGCAGATCACTTATATTTTTTCCCTTTCTCAATGCCCCCAGGAGGTCTATCTCTTCATTTGAATGAAGACACAATTTCAGCTTTCCAGAAGAAGTTAACCTGACCCTGTTACAAGAATCACAGAATTTATTTGAAATTGGATTTATTATCCCCACTCTGCCCTTAGCCTCAGGAAGCTTATACAAAAGAGAAGGAGAGGCTGTGTAATCTTTTTCTATCATTTCAAGCTTAGGGCATCTCTTCAGCACTTCTTCTGATGAAAGGTATTCCTCTTCGATCCAGCCTGCTGAAACTCCCATAGGCATAAGTTCTATAAACCTTACATCCATATCATTTTCCACTGTTATATTTACAAAATCTTCTATTTCATCTTTATTAAAATTATTTATAAGAACTGTATTCAGCTTTATGGGATACAGGCCCTCTTTTCTGGCTGCGGCAATTCCTTTTAAAACATTTTTAAGATCCCCGCCGGTAAGCTCTCTGTATCTTTCTTCTTTCAAGGTGTCCAGACTCACATTGACTCTCATAAGTCCTGCATCCTTCAATTCCTTGGCCTTCGCCTCAAGGAGAATTCCGTTGGTCGTCAGTGCGATGTCATCTATTCCTTTTATTTTTGAAACTTCAGAAATAATCTCAGTTATATCTTTTCGGAGAAGTGGCTCCCCTCCAGTAAAACGGACTTTTTTTATTCCGGATTCTGCCATTACCCGAATTATCGATACAATCTCTTCTTTTGTCATTGAATCACTATTATTGGTGGTACACTGATCGGGTTTACAATAAATGCATCTTAGATTGCAGTTTTCAGTGAGGGAAATCCTTAAATAACTAATAATTCTTCCATGCAAATCAGTCATAAAATATCTCCTTTAAAAACTAACTTCCCGCTTTCTATGGCTTTGTATCCTCCCAAATTTTCTATCCTCTCTTTAAATTTAGGAGAACTTATGAAACTTAAAAAAGTTTTCATTCTATCATCTGAAAGGGTTTCTTGTTTCACCAAAAAATCATAGTTCTCAAAGGTTATGGGGATAAAGTCCAGATCCATCACCTGTGCTGCTGCCTTTATTCCCAACGCTACGTCTGCTGAACCACTTTTAACTGCAGTGGCACAGGCCATATGTGTAGTGGCTTCTCTTTCATACCCGTTTATTTCACCGCTGTCCAGCCCATCTTTATTCAGAAGGTAATCCAGAAGAACCCGGGTCCCTGCTCCTCGTTGTCTGTTTATAAAGCTTATATTTCCATTGAGTAAATCCGATACAGCTCTTATGTTTTTAGGGTTTCCCTTAGGAAGAATGAGCCCCTGCTCTCTCTGAACCCCTTTTACCAAGACTATATCATCATTTTTAAAATATTTTTCTAAAAGTATTTCGTTGTACACTCCATTTTTTTCATCTAAAATATGCACAGGAGCAAGATGTGTCTGTCCTCTCTTCAAGGCATTTACCCCTCCCATACTGCCAGT
>NZ_JBFHGC010000104.1:0-6401 GCF_041583315.1 Ilyobacter sp.
CTTCATAGGCTGACATTTCAGGTTTAAGGTCATATGTAGCAACCTTAGGAGATGGTACAAGCTTTCTGTCCTCTCCTTCATACTGCGCCTCTTTTCCACCGTTAAAGAAAAAAGTTACGTGAGCATACTTTTCAGTTTCAGCAGTTCTCAGTTGCTTGAGTCCGGCTCTAGATACGACCTCGCCGAAAGTATTAACAAGTTCTTCATCAGTATAGACCACAGCAGCCTCTATACTAGAATCATACTGTCTCATACAAGTAAACTTGACACCGAGATACTCCCTTTCAAATCCTGTAAACTCTTTGTCATTTATAGCTCTAGTTATCTGTCTTGCTCTGTCTGGTCTAAAGTTGAAGTTGATGAATACATCTCCCTCTGATAATTCTGCCCCTTCTACAATAACACTCGGGATCACAAATTCATCTGTTTCTCCCTTGGCATAGGCAGCTTCCACAGCAGATTCTGCAGATTCTGCTTTTACCCCTTCTCCTTTAGCTATTGCATCATAGGCCAGCTTAGTTCTCTCCCAGTTTGTATCTCTGTCCATAGAAAAATATCTTCCCGAAACAGTGGCAATCTTACCTACTCCGATATCTTTCATTTCATTTTCCAATGTCTTGATATAACCTAGAGCCGACTGAGGAGGTGTGTCTCTTCCGTCAAGAAAGGCATGAACATATACTTTCTCCAGACCAAATTTCTTTGCCATTTTTACAAGTCCCACAAGATGATCTATATGCGAGTGTACTCCTCCGTCTGAAAGGAGTCCTCCCAAATGAAGTGCTTTTCCATTTTCTTTAGCAGAAGAATAAGCTTCTTTCAGAACTTTATTTTCAAACAGCTCTCCGTCTCTTGTATCTTTACTTATCTTTACAAGTGGCTGATACACTACTCTTCCGGCTCCGATGTTCAGATGTCCGACTTCCGAATTCCCCATCTGTCCTTCAGGAAGACCTACTGCTTCTCCAGATGCTTTCAGCCTTGAGTTAGGATATTCTGATATCAGTTTATTAAATACTTTAGGATTTACTTCTCTGATGGCATTTTTCTGATCCAAATTATCATTTAGTCCCCAGCCATCTAAAACCATTAAAACTACGGGTTTTCTACTCATGATCCACCTCTCCTACTTAATAATTAAGTGGTGCCATATTTTTTAAAATACAACACCACTTTCTGGTTGTTTAAATACTATTTTACTCCAGCTTCAACTATTTTAGAAAAACTAGAAGCTTCTAGAGATGCTCCTCCTACAAGTCCTCCGTCTATGTCCGTCTGACCCATAAGTTCTGCTGCATTGTCTGGCTTCATAGATCCTCCATACTGGATAGTGATCTCTTCTGCTACTTCTGCTCCAAACATCTCAACAAGGAAGTTTCTGATAGCTTTATGAGTTTCCTGAGCCATTTCAGGAGTAGCTGTTTTACCAGTTCCTATAGCCCATACAGGTTCATAAGCTATTACTACTTTCAACGCTTCTTCAGCAGTTAGACCAGCCATTCCGCCTTTTAGTTGTTTTTCATTAACTTCATCAGTCTTTCCAGTTTCTCTGTCTTCCAGCTTTTCCCCTATACAAAGGATAGGAGTCAGTCCGTTTTTAAGAGCTGCCTTTACTTTTTTATTTATAAATTCATCACACTCTTTATAATACTCTCTTCTTTCTGAGTGACCTAAAATTACATATTTAACTCCTATAGAAGTTAACATGCTCGGTGCGATCTCTCCTGTAAATGCTCCTGATTCATTTGGGTTCATATTCTGTGCTGCTATCTCAATATTTGATCCTTCTACAGCTTTTACTGCATCTGAAAGTGCGGTGAAAGGTACACCTAAAACTACACCTACGTTGCTTATTCCCTTAACTAATTCTTTCAGCTCTGTCAGCATTGCTACTGTTTCTGAATTTGTTTTGTTCATTTTCCAGTTTCCTGCTACAATCGTTCTTCTCATTAATATACCCCCTAATAATTATAACTTCTCAGTGAAATTTTAACACATTAAATAGGTTTTTTCAATTTATATGCCTGGTTATATTTTAACCTCATTGTGTTCTATTTTTACTATTTATCTGAAAATCGTCATTTCCACAAGACAGTACAAGCCAGAAATATAACTATCTCCCTCATTATACCACCCTAGCTGTCATCATATACAGGACTTTTATCGTTAATCCTGCTTTCATTCTCAAGGCGTCATATGAAGCTCCCTCTGATATTTCAAGTTCTTCCGATATCTCCCGGTACTTTTGCAAAAAAATTATGAGTGGTAAATACCACTCATTTATGCAAATTTTCTATCTCTCATCTCTTCTTTTAAGATGTTTTCGTAATATCCCTCTATATTTTCCTTCAGCTCCATCAAAAGGTCGCTCATCTCATATTCCAGAATTTCCTGTAGAACATGAGTATCCTTAGATTCCATAGCCTGAGATATATTGTTCATGCACTCTTCATAGTCTTCTATGATAGAGTCAAAGTCCTCATAGAGCAAATCCAGAGCCGTATTTTCCTTGATAGACATGAGTATGTTATATATCCAGTCTAGACCAGCCACTACCTCAAAAGATACGCTGATCATCCTAAGATCATTTTCCCACTCCATTTCAAGGTCCAGCAGGTCTATGGTTTCAAAATATTTTTCAATATAAATTTCCATATCAGAAATTGCTTCGAGGATTATGGATTTAGGGCTCTTTGTGAGTATTTCCACAACGTTTATTTTTTCTCCGCCGACCATGTTATTTTCAACCAGAAGCTGCCCATTCACATAGATGTTATATAGCATTTTCCCCTCTTTTTCCAGGAGTTTATTCACCTCTTCTATCACAAGCCCCAGAGTTTTAAAATCTTTTTTTTCAAATTTTATTTTTTTATTGTCTATTAATATATCCATACTATTTACTCCCGTCTAAAAAGATACCCTGTTATTCACTGCTGTCTTAGCTGCTGCCAAAGAGAAAACCAAAATCTTTTTAGGTTCCCCGCAGGATTTCAAAATCTTTATAAGTTCTCTTACTGTACTTCCTGTGGTAACTATATCATCTATCACAAGAATAGTCTTTCCTTGTACTTCCAGACTGCTTTCAAAACTATTTTTTATATTTTCTTTCCTCAGTTCCTCATTAAGCAACTGGTGCATAGGTCGTGTATTTTTAACTCTTTTTATAGATTTATAGGGTATTTTCAGATATTCCAAAATGTCCTCTACTTGGTTAAATCCTCTCTCTCTTTTTCTTTTTATACTAATGGGTACAGGCACTACAATATCTACCTCTTCAAACTTTATAATCTCTTTCAGGTATTTTCCAGTGAGGTCTCCAAAAATCTGGCTTATATACCTTCTGTTCTGAAGTTTAAAAAAACCGATCATTTTCTTTATATCTTTGTCATAGTCAAAAATATAGTAAAAATTTCCGACGTTTCTAAGTGATCTTTTTCTTTCTAATTTTCCATAACACTTATGACACAGGTAACGGTACTTTCCCTGAGATTTTTCACTGCAAAATATGCAGTCACTGGAAAAGAAAAAATCTCTAATATTCAGGTTTAAGCTCTTCATCCTTATCCAACACCTTCGCAGAATACATCTCAGTATAGCCACAATTAAGACATATCTTAAGATAATATGTACCAAGTTCGAGTTTCAATCCAGGCGTTTTTTCTGCACAAAATGTTGTTCTCACTTGATATTTTTCATTGCCGCATTTAAGACATTTAAAATCCAATATTATCCCCCCAAATTACATTTCTATTCCATATAAGTTCTTCCCTGTTAAAACTTATAAGGTCAAATCTAAATTCTGCATCTTTCAGATTTTTTTCCTGGATATATTTCATTGCAGTTAGATAGATTCTTCTTTGCTTCCTGGTATTTACAGAATCAATTCCACTTCCGAATATATCACTTTTTCTATATTTAACCTCGACAAAGATAGTGAGTTGTTCTTTTTTCACTATAATATCTATCTCCCCGTACTTGCTCCAGAAATTTTTCTCCAGAAGTGTATATCCACGGTCTTCTAAAAATTTAAGTGCCTTCGCTTCATAGATATTACCTTTTTCCCTGTTATGCATATAATTTCATCCCCTTAGTATTACAAGGATATTCCTTTTTAAATTATATACTATTTAACTATGTATTTCAAATATTCTGCTAAAAAAGAGTGGGTTTTAATATTTTACCCAGAAAACTTTGCCTGTGACACGGGCAAGATCCATTTTCCAGTATAGCCTCCCTATGCTGTTTTGTCCCGTAGCCCTTGTGTTTTGCAAATCCATACCCAGGATATTTTTCATCATATTTCATCATAAGCCTGTCCCTGGTAACTTTGGCAATTATAGATGCGGCAGCTATAGCCAGACTTTTCCCGTCTCCTTTGACTACCGGAATCTGGCTTCCCTCATATTCTCTTATTTTGTGGTTTCCGTCGATAAGGGCATTTTCAAAACATGCCCCCTCTTCCACAATATCCTCTATAGCTTTCCTCATCCCCATGAATGTAGCATTTAGAATATTATACTTATCTATATCTTTTTCACTTATGATCCCTACCCCTACATGGCAGTTTTCAATTATAAAATCAAAAAGAAATTCTCTCTTTTTCTCACTTAATTTTTTCGAGTCATTTATCATGTCAAACTCTTTCACATATTTTTTTACCTTTACAGCTGCCGCCACCACTGGCCCTGCCAGCGGCCCTCTCCCTGCCTCGTCTACACCTATTATGTCTCCATATTCCATATCAAACTCATACATGCTGTTCAACTGAGTTCCTCCTGAATGTTTATTTTAGTAATGTCTAGGCCTGTTTTTTTTGCTGCGCTTTTAAAATCTTCAGGGATTTCTCCAAACACCACCATTTTTTCACCTGTTGCAGGATGCTGGAATTCCAGTCTGTAAGCATGAAGCATCTGTCTTTTGCATATCTTACCGGGCTTCCCATATACCTCATCTCCCAGTATAGGATGATTCAAGCTTTTCATATGAACTCTTATCTGGTGTGTTCTTCCTGTTTCTATGTTCACCTCTACAAGGGAAAAATCCCCGGCCTCATCTAAAACTTTATAGTTTGAAATTGCAGTTTTACCGTTTTTAAGAACCACAGCCATGGTTTTTCTATCCTTTGGATTTCTCCCTATGAGGGTTTCTATCCTTCCCTCTTTCTCAGAAAATATACCCTTGCATATACAGATATAAGTTTTTGAAATATCTTTATTTTTAAACATATCTGACAATTTAAGGTGTGCTGAATCATTTTTTGCGATCACTATGAGGCCGCTTGTATTCTTGTCCAGCCTGTGGACTATCCCAGGTCTTATGACTCCATTTATGTTGGAAAGATCTTTCACATGATACATGATGGCATTTACAAGGGTCCCTGAGTAATTTCCCGGAGCAGGGTGGACGACCATATTCGGATTCTTATTTATTATGATGAGATCCCCGTCTTCATATACCGTCTCTATAGGAATATCTTCCGACTCTATATCCAAAATCTCATCCTCGGGTATTCTCACAAGGATCACTTCATTTCCTTTAAGTTTATTTCCGCTCTTAGAATTTTCTTTACCATCTATAATTATATCCCCTTGATCTATCAGCTTTTGAATATAAGATCTCGTCAGGTGGTCAAAAGATTCATTTACAAAGGCATCAAATCTTTTCCCCTTATCAGTCTTTTCGGCATAAAGAGTTTCTGTTTCCTTATAGTTTTTCATTATCCTCCCCTTTACTTTTATAGGAATTTAGTTTATTATACTCTGATAGTATCAATTTTATACTATAGTTCTAAAGTCTACTTGCTTCTAATCTTAATAAATGTCAGGAGAACACTCAAAAATGGTCAGATTAAATAATTATATCATTAAACTTTTAAAAAATAAACTCAATAGCTCAGAGATAGATGAGAACAACCTAATTCTTTTGAACAAAGGTAGGTTTGCAAATGCTTATGTTTTTAGATATTCTGATGGAAGTATAGACTTCACAATAAAGGACTTTACCCACTGTCCGTGGCCTGTGAGAATAACAGTCGGAAGAATCATGGCAAAAATGGAATATAATACAATCAAACTTCTAAAGGGAATCCCTGGTGTAGCTTCTGAAGTCTTTCTTTTGGGTAAATATACAGTAGCTTTCTCCTATGTCAAAGGAAAGCCCCTAGGTGAGATTCAAAAGAAGGGGATTAATCTTCCAAGGGAGTTTTTTATAGAATTGGAAAGAAGAGTTCGGGAGATGCATAAAAGAGATATTGTGCATTTGGACCTCAGAAATTCAGGAAATATTATAGTTGGAGAAGATAAAAAACCATATATAATAGACTTCCAATCTAGCTTGGGCACAAAGTATCTGCCGAAAAAATTAAGAAAAACACTGGAAAATTCTGATATTTCAGGAGTCTA
>NZ_JBFHGC010000105.1:0-6385 GCF_041583315.1 Ilyobacter sp.
GGGACTTGATATTCACGGGCTGTATAAAGACGAAGATGAACGTAATAAAAAAGTTTATGAGATACTGGAAACTGTAGGACTAGCAAAAGAACACGCCCACAGATATCCCCATGAGTTCAGCGGAGGTCAGAGGCAGAGGATAGGAATAGCCAGAGCAGTAGTTATGGAACCTGATTTTATAATTGCCGATGAAGCGATAAGTGCCTTGGATGTTTCCATACAGGCCCAGGTTATAAATCTGTTGAAAAAAATGCAGAATGAGAGAAATCTTACTTATATATTTATAGCCCATGATCTTTCCATGGTAAAGTATATAAGTGATAGGATTGCAGTTATGCATCTAGGGAAGATTGTGGAGTTGGGGACGGCAGATATGATTTATCATTCTCCGGTACACCCCTATACAAAATCCCTTCTTTCTGCAGTACCTCAGCCAAATCCCATTACAGAGAGAAAGAGAAAAAGAACATATTACGATAAAAGCAATATAGACTATGACGCAGGAAAGTTTACTGAAATAACTGAAGGTCATTTTGTCCTGGGGACAGAAGAAGAACTGAAAAACTGGACTAAATAAAAGACTTGAACAGTCTCTTGTTTTTTAAAAAATGCTCTGGCTCCTCCTATGAGGATCCAGAGCATTTTCAAATTCAAAATTTATCTTATTCCTGGATATTTAACTCCGCTCCAGTAAATATTGTCTTTTACAACAGCTTCAGAAGAAAGTTTAACATCTTTTAAAGCCCATTTTTTAAACTCCATAAATCCTGTTCTGTCTACAATATAGCCGATATGTTCTTTAGGAAGGCTACGGTCGATATATTCGTTTACATAATCATAGGTATTTTTTATGATTTTTATGATTGATTCTTCATCAGCCCATATCATCCAGTCTTCAGCAAGTCTTGGATTTTTCTTTCCTGTTCTTCCCATAATAGCAAGTCTGTAGTATTTTTTTGAATCTCTTGTCCAGGCAGAAGCAGGGCAGTTTAATACACACTCACCACAGCCTATACACCTGTCGTGTTCTCTTACAGGTTTGTAGTTGTTCATTTTGATAGCTCCGGTGGACAGGCTCCTGCACTTCTTCTCGCATCTTCCACAAGAGATACATCTGTGGGGATCAAGTTTTGGAAGAGTCATACCTATTATTCCAAAATCGTGCATTCTCACTTTCTGGCAGTCGTTTGGACATCCTGTAAGGGCTACTTTAAAGTGGAAATCATGAGGGAAAATCTCTTTCTCAATTTTTTTTGCAAACTCAGTAGTGTTGTACTGGGCTTTTGGGCATATTTTATTTCCGATACATGCAGCTATATTTCTGGTACCAGCTGAAGGATAGCCCTTGTTTTTATCATTGTGGTTTATTCCTAGACCCTCCATAAGAGATTCTACTATGACATTGACTTCATCTATCTTATCCCAATCTATTCCCATGATCTCAAACCCCTGTCTAGTAGTCAGGTGTACTTTCCCGTTACCGTAACTATTAGCGATTTCAGATACTTTTAGGAGAAGTTCCCCGGAAATCTCTCCCCCAGGAACCCTTACTCTGAGCGTTGTTTTATCTCTGACTTTTGTCACTCTATAGGCATTTTTTGTGACACTCTTTCTGTTTATATCTAAACTCATGGATTAACCTCCTAATCTACTAATTTTTCAGCTTCGTCATACCTGAATACTGGACCTTCCAGACAAACATATGTTTCGTCAATCTTACAGTGTCCGCATTTCCCCACGGCACATGACATTTTTCTTTCAAATGATACCCATATTTTTTCTTTAGGAATTCCTCTGCTCAAAAATTCAAGTGCGGCATATTTCATCATGATAGGAGGTCCTACTATAACTACTTCCATATCTGCAATGTCATCAGCTAGCTCAAGGTCCGGAATATATTTTGTAACAAGTCCTTCACACACTCCGTCGATGCTGCATGAATTATCTACAGTTATAAGAGTATTAAATCTGTCTTTCCACTGCTTTATTTCATCTTTGAAGATTATCGAATCATAATCTTTGAATCCCAATAAAAGATCAACCTTTGTATCCTGGGCCTTATCATGATAAAAATGATTTATCATAGATCTTACAGGAGCCAGTCCCGATCCGCCTGCTACGATAATAAGATGCTTTCCTCTATACTCCTCTTCAGCAGGGAAACCATTTCCGTATGGTCCTCTGAGAAACATAAGGTCTCCGGGTTTCAATTCAAAGAGACAGTCTGTTACTTTTCCCACCTTTCTTATCAGAAACTCGATCCATCCCTCTTCTTTGTTGAACTGAGTTATAGACAGCGGTGCCTCTCCTACCCTGGGAATTGAGATCTCTATGAATTGTCCGAAAGTCACTTCTCTGTCGTATTCCACTCTGAAAAGCCACTCTATTTCAGTGAGTTTGTTTAGAGAAATAAGCTTGTATCCCTTAGGAAGATAGATGTTTTCCATGGGCGTATAGGAGTTACCTGGGATATATGTATTATTCATCGTTTCCCTCCAATTCTTTAGAAAGTTTATTTACACAGTTTGAAAATGAGATGTACTCAGGGCATACATCGTCGCATCTCCCGCATCCTGTACACATGTGATATCCGAATCTTCTCTTGAAATCAGATATCTTGTGCATAGTCTTAAATCTCATTCTGTCTCCGTGTTTCTGTCTGAAAGCGTGTCCGCCGGCCATGTCTGTGAATCCGTCTACATGGCAGGAAGCCCAGACTCTTCTTCTCTCTCCTGTATTCTCATTTTCACTATAGAAGATGTCCTGGGTAGTAGAGCAGGTACATGTAGGGCATACAAAATTACATTTTCCACAAGCCACACATCTTTTGTCGTACTCTCTCCAAAGTTCCAGGTCCTTTACTTCATTAAGGGTTATATTCTCAGGTACGTTTACCTTTACTTTATTTTCTTCTGCAAATCTGATATTAAAATCACTTTCTTCTCCTGAGAATACCTCTTTAAATTCTTCTTCTTTTATATGAAGTTCCACAGAATCCTGATTTAGGTTGAGTCCCATATGATAGTCATCTGTTTTGTTTGTACCCATGCTCACGCAGAAGCAGTTTTCAAAAGAAGTAGGGCAACCCATAACGATAAATTTAACTTTATCTCTGGTTCTCTTATAATAAATATCCTCGTATCTGTTTCTGAGGTATATTTCGTCCACTCTTTTTACACTGTGCAGGTCACAGCTTCTCAAAAATACGATGATTCCTTTTTCGTCTATATCAGGCATTTTGTACTCTTTTTCTGTAAAATAAAACATCGTCTGAGTCATAGGGAGCATTACTTCCTTGGGAGAAAACTCTGACTTTTTGTCAAAACAGATCTCATCAATAGAGTCGATCTCACTATATTTCACAAGGTCAGTATCGGAAAATCTTCCCTCACCTGCAAATTCCTTAGGTGCAAATATTCTATAATTTTCTTTTAAAACTTCCAGTCCCTTATTAAAAGAGGTTTTGTCTAAAGAAATTTTCATTGTTGGACTCCTTTCTATAATTTATTTTCTGCTAATATACTTTCTTTGACCTTGGATTTTTTACCCATATAATAGTAACAAAGTCCCAGTGCACTTCCTCCGACGAAGTTACCCAATGTTACCCAGAGCATGTTGTGCCCGTATCCTAGAAGGGAAACCTCAGGACCGTGTGGGAGAAGAAGACCCATTGTGAAGATAGTCATATTTGCGATACTATGCTCGAATCCTGCAGTGATAAATGCGAATAAACACCAGAAGATAACGACCAGTTTTGCTGTTTCTTCTTTCATTTTGATGCAGCAAAGAACAGCTAAACACACAAGGACATTACATAAAACGCCTTTAAAAAACAATGAAGAGGGATCAGCTGTCATTTTTGCTTTTGAAAGAGCCACGATGAACTCCCCTACTGCTCCGTGAGGCTTGTCAGCACTTCCTGAAAGGATAAAAAGAGAACCTATGAGAGTAGAACCTGCCAAGTTACCGATGTAACTTAGTATCCATATGTTTATAGCGTCTTTCCAGCTTACTTTTTTGTCTGCAGCTCCGGCAGACATTATAAGGTTATTTCCTGTGAACAGTTCTGAACCTGCCATTATAACCAGTGTGAGAGCTATTCCAAAGGCCAATCCCATATATATCCTGAACTGAGGCCCTGTACTTTTTGTCAATCCTCCGATGGTAGTTATGAGAACTATACCGATTCCTACATAGAAACCTGCCAGCAGAGAAGCTATAAAATACTTTGGCTTGCTCTCCTTAAAAAATGTAACTTTTGCAACTGCACTGTTTGAAAGTTTTCCAAGTGTTTCTGAAAACATACACGACCTCCGTTAAAATATTTTTTTCACTTTAAGTGAGTACATTTTAACACCCAATAAAAAAAAACAATGTGACCTAGGTCACACTATTTAGATTTCCCGATAAAATTTTCTTAACTCTTCTCTTTTCACCAAAAGTTTTTTTCCTTCCCACTTGAGATATCCTTTAGATTCCATTTTCTTCATTTCCCTAGATACAGATTCTCTGCTGCTTCCTAGCATATCGGCCAGATAAGTAATGGTTAAGTTAAAGTTTATGCCTGTCCAGGGAGTACATTCATCTGAAAAATTGATGCAGTTAAATCCGTTTAGATCACAATTAATTCCGTAATCTTTTGAGAGTTTCCAGAGTTTTGCAGCTACTTTTTTATCCAGACTGAGTGGGATTGTATTTTTTATCTGCCTATAGAGCCTTCTTACTTTTTTTCCCATGGAATTGGTTATATTTTTAGTCAACTGAAAATCAGACTTCATTATTTCTTCAAGATCTTTTTTATCATATCTCAGTAAAATAGATTTTTCAAAGGCTTCTGCATTAACAGAAGATGGAAGATCGTCAAAGATAACTTCATTTATAAATTCCCCGTCACCTAAGATATAGATGACCCTTCTCTGTGCCTTTTGAGAATACCTAAATATACTGATCTTTCCTCTAAGGATAATATATATTTTATTCACAACGTCTTTCTCGAAAAACAGCATATTTCCTTTTTTAATTTCAAATAGTTCTCCCGCTTTCTGAAGCTTTTCAAGGGTTTCCTTATTCAACTGAGAGAAAGCAGGTATATTTTTCAGATAATCATCATTTCTTATCACCGGACACCTCTTCAAAAATTCTAGTTATTTAGTGTTAATTATATATTATAAAGAGATAAAGTGCAAAGAATTAGGACGCTCTCGCTGAAACTGCACTGATCTTTAAAGATAGAATCTGAATAATATTCTCCCGGCGGAAGTTATTTCAGTATGATGTCCATGACAGAATCCAGATCCTTTATATTTCCCTCTATAATCTCAGGAAGTTCTGAAATTTTATCTATATACTCCTTCTTCACATCTGCAGGAACTACCATAATAGGAGATATTTTGTGGCCTATGGTGTGGATATAAAAATCAGCGGTCTCGCTGCTGTTTTTCCCCAGAATCGATACAAGCTCAAACTCGTTGCTTGGAAAAACAGAGGTCTCATAATACTCCTGCCCGGAAATATGAAAGATTTTATTTTCCTCTACCTGGAAAAAGTACTGGGCTCCTTCGTCTTCTGTTTCTTCAAATTCTATCATCTCTTTGCTGTTGCAGTAGGTAACCTTTGCAGTGTCTTTTTCTAAAACCTCATCCATTATATCGTGAAGTTTTTTCTGAAGCATTGTATTTTTTATAAAAGTTTTTATGAGTCTGAAAATCATGAAAGGTGAGCATATGAAAACGGTTCCTGTGAAAAACAAAAAGAAACTATCTGACTTTCTATATAAAAGAATAAAAAAAACCACGGTGCATATACCAAATAATGCAGAGTAAAAAGGAAGATATTTCGTGATTTTTTTATTTATAAAAATCAGACGTTGCTCCTGTAACCTGTATTTTTTATTGAGATACTTTATATCATCGTCATTTAGCTGGCGCTGAAGATATTTTATCATGATCTTATTCTCCCTTTTAGTTCATATTTATCTTTCTGAGATTTTTACAGAAGAAACTCTGAAGCATAAAATTTAAGTTTCGATGGAAATACTTAAATATTTTTGTTTTAAAATAATTATCGTCTAAAGGAAAGATTTATCCCAAATTATTATTAATCAAACAGGACCGGGAATTCGTTTATCATGAAAATATCTTGATGTAGATAAAAACTAGTACCTGTACCCCAGGATTTCATTATAAATATTGTAATTTTCCTGGTCAAAACATACAAAAATCACTTTTTTAGGAAAGGAGTTATTTTTTAAAAATCTGATAGCTTCTACGATTGCGATTTTAGCCGCCAATTCTTTCGGATATCCATAGACTCCTGTGCTTATATTGGGAAATGCTATAGATTTTACCAGATGTTCCTTTGCGAGGATCAAGGAGTTTTGATAGCA
>NZ_JBFHGC010000106.1:0-6381 GCF_041583315.1 Ilyobacter sp.
ACCTTTTGGTGTGAGTGATATGAAGATGGTTGTAGAGATGCTAAGAGCCATGAAAATTCCATTTGGTGTAGTCGTGAATAAAGCCGGTCTTGGAAATAATGAAATATATGAATACTGTGCCAGTGAAAATATAGATGTCCTTGAAAACATACCATACAGCAGGGAGATCGCTGCGTTTTATGCTCACGGAGTTATTTTTAGTGAAAAAATACAAAACTATAAGGAAATCTTTATTAACTTATTTGAAAATATAAAAACAAAATTGGAACCCATTCAGGAGAGAGGCCAATGATAAATGAAATCGTAGTAATTTCCGGAAAAGGCGGTACAGGTAAGACTACCCTTACTGCATCTCTTATTCCTTATTTTGAAGATGCTGTAATAGCAGACTGTGATGTAGATGCCCCGGATCTTAATATACTTTTTGAAACTAAAGAAAAATATCAAAAGAGCTTTATTGGTCTGCAAAAGAGTTTTTTAGATAAGAGCAAGTGCATTATGTGTAAAAAATGCTATGAGTTATGCAAATTTAATGCTATTTCATATGAGATAGAAATAAGTTCCGGAAAATGTGAAGGTTGTGGCCTTTGTGAATATATATGCCCAGCATCGGCAATTACAATGATAGATACCGTGATCGGTAATTTATCTGTCTCAGAAACGTCATTCGGAGATATGGTATATGCAAAACTTATCCCAGGAGAAGATGCCTCTGGAAAACTTGTAGCCGAAGTGAGAAAAACTGCAAAAAAAATAGCTGAAGAAGGTAACAAAAAAAATATCTTAATCGATGGATCTCCGGGAATAGCCTGTAACGTCATAAGCTCTATCACAGGTGCTAAAAAAGTGATTATAGTTACCGAAGCAACCTCTTCTGGAATACACGATCTAAAAAGAGTCTATGAGCTTACAAAAAAATTCCGGTTGAAAATATATGTAGTTATAAATAAATATGACCTCTCTTTATCTCATTCAGAGGAAATAGAAAAATATTGTGAAGAGATGGGAATTGATATGGCCCTAAAGATTCCTTTTGAAAAGAAAGTGGTAGAGGCTATAACTCAGAAAAAAATACCTTCTGTTGCAGAAAGAGTTTTTTTTGAAAACCTTGGATTTTTTGAATTTATAAAAAAACTTAAAAGTGAATAGGTGTGGTGGCTATGTTAAATAAAGAGAGACTTTTAGAAATGAATATTCAGAAAATTTTGAAAAAATATCCCTCTTTGATTGAAATATTTAAAAAACACGGAATGCACTGCAATGAATGTTTTTTTTCTGAAAAAGTAAATTTAAGAGAAGCTTTAGAGAGTTCTAGGTTGTCCTCTAAGGAAATTGTGGAGGAAATCATAAAATATCTGAAAAGTAATTATTGAAATCAACCTTATACTTTATGAAAATCTATATAGGAGGTCCAAATGAGAGGTTATATACAGGTCTATACTGGAAACGGTAAAGGTAAAACTACTGCTAGTCTCGGGCTTATCGTAAGAGCTCTCGGAAATAATCTGAAAGTGTATATGGGGCAGTTTATGAAGGGGCAGAGATACGGAGAGTTGAACACCCTAGAAAAACTTGGTGTCTTGGTCGAACGATTCGGAACCGAGGAATGCCTCATGTCCCGTGATGATGTAAGTGAGCTGGATATAAAAAAAGCAAAGGAAGGATACAAGAGGGTTTTAGAGGTTCTTCTCAGTAAGAAATATGATCTTGTGATACTAGATGAAATATGTGTATCCACATATTTCAACCTCATAACAGAGGAAGAGATCCTTCATCTGATGAAAGTAAAGCCTCTTGAAACAGAGCTGGTTCTAACTGGAAGGTATGCACCTGAAAAGGTAATAGAACAGGCTGATCTTGTAACCGAAATGAAAGAAATCAAACACTATTATGAACAGGGAGTTATGGCAAGAGACGGAATAGAAAGATAATTATATTACTAAATTTAGGGAGTGGTTTTCAATGGGGGAAAAATATTTAATTGTCGGTGGAGTGGCAGGAGGTGCCTCAGCCGCTGCTAGACTGAGAAGATTGAGTGAAGACAGTCAAATAATAGTTTTTGAAAAGGGACCCGATGTATCTTTTTCAAACTGCTGCCTTCCATATCACCTGAGTGGAACTGTAAAACAGGCTGAATCTTTGATTCTTATGTCGCCTCAAAAATTTGCTTCTCAGTATAACATCGAAGCCAGAGTCAATAATGAAGTGGTAAAAATAGACCGTGCCAATAAAGAGGTGGAAGTTTTAGACCTTGCTACTGGAAAGACCTACAGGGAATCATACGACAAACTAATACTCTCTCCAGGTGCTAAACCCATCGTTCCATCTATACCTGGAATAGAGAAAGTAAATACTTTTACCGTTAGAAATGTAGTTGATATAAAAAAATTAAATCTCTTTATCAAAGATACAAAACCTTCTAGAATAACTGTAATCGGTGGTGGGTTTATAGGGGTTGAGTGCGCTGAAAACCTTGTGGAAGCCGGTTACAATGTTTCCCTTGTAGAGGCTATGCCTCAGATTTTGAGACAGTTTGATTATGATATGGTTCAGATTTTGAATAAGGAAATCATTGATCACGAAATAGATCTCATCGTCGGGGACAAGGTGACCTCATTTGATAAAAACAAGGTAATACTGGAATCTGGGAAAAAACTAGATTCAGAAGTAGTGATACTGGCTATAGGGGTAAGCCCTGAAACATCCCTTGCCATAAACGCTGGACTTGAAATAGGTGGCACAGGGGCCATGAAGGTGGATCCTAATTTCATGACAACAGATCCTAGCATATATGCTGTGGGAGATGCTATAGAGGTTTATAATCCATTGATGCAAGATTATTTTAAGCTTCCTCTTGCAGGACCTGCCCAAAAACAGGCTCGATCAGTGGCCGACCACATTCATAGTAGGTGTATCAATAATACAGGATACATCGGATCTTCTGTAATAAAAGTCTTTAATTACGGAGCTGCAGCAACAGGATTAAATGAACATCTATTAAAAAATATGAAGATTGAATACGATTCTGTAAAAATAATTCCTAAGGATAAAGTTGGACTTATGCCTGACTCTGAAGAAGTTCATTTTAAACTTTTATTTGAAAAACCAACAGGAAAAATATTAGGTGCCCAGGCTATTGGTAGAGGAAATGTAGATAAAAGGATAGATGTTATCGCTACTGCAATAAAATTTGGAGCTACCATTGAAAATCTAAGAGATCTTGAACTTTGCTATGCTCCTCCCTTTGGTACAGCCAAAGATGTTGTAAACTTTGCCGGATATGTCGCTTCTAACTTACTTCACGGTTCTTTCAAGCAGGTTCCTGCTCACCAAGTAAGAGAACTCATTGAAGGTAAAAAATATATAATCGATGTGAGAGAGAAGAAAGAGTATGATACAAGTCATATAAAAGGTGTAAAAAATATACCTCTGTCAGAGTTAAGAAAAAGAGTAGATGAGATACCTAAAGATCAACCTGTTTATTTACATTGCAGATCTGGACAGAGGTCATATAATGCTGTTTTGGCCCTTCAGAATCTAGGTTTTGATAATGTATTCAATATCTCCGGTGGATTCATGGGGATATCCTTCTATGAATATTTCAATGACAAGACAACAGGCAGAGCTCCAATAGTAACAGATTATAATTTTTTATAATACCAAGATTAACTTTTTAACATGTACATTAAATTCTGTGACCAAAGAATAAATGGTAAACATTCAAGGAGAAGATATTGAAAAGTACAATTTTATTGGGGGATAGTATAACAGAGCTGAATCCTTTTAAGCACGAAAAAGTAATCAATTTAGGAGTATACGGAAACACAACAGTGGATATTGCGTCTAGAATAAGAAAAATATCAGATTTAAAATGTCAAAAGGTTATTCTCAAAGTCGGAATCAACGATGTACTAAACGGATTCTCACTAGATAAGAGTTCTGAGTACTATAAAGAAATACTTTTGACTTTAGAAAAGAATTTTAAAAAAATCATAGTTATATCAATACTTCCCATAGAGGGTCGATCAAGAATAAATATGAAAGTAAGAAAATTAAATAAAATAATTGAAGAGAAAGCCGCAACCAATAATTTTAAATTTATAGATTTATATCCTCTGTTTTGTGACGCAGATCTTAATTTGAAGCGGGAATATTCTGTCGACGGGATTCACCTTTCACCAAAAGGCTACGAGATACTAAACAAAGAAATTTTGAGATTACTGTGATCTCACAGGTATAGTATTGTATATCTCCAAGATAATTCTTACATTAAATTCCCATAAATTAATATGTTACCTCTAAATATTTCAACGTAAATATAAAGTGCCCCTGAAAAACTCAGGGGCACTTTATATTAATCTGTCTTATGCTTTTTCAATAACGATTGATTTTCCTTTTTTTCTCCACTCTGACATTTCAGCTACAGCAGTGAAAAGTACATCTGTTGATGAGTTAAGAGCTGTCTCCACAGAGTCCTGTATAACCCCTATAACAAATCCTACAGCCACTACCTGCATTGCGACCTCATTTGGTATTCCAAACAGGCTACAAGCCAATGGTATAAGAAGCAGTGACCCGCCGGCTACACCAGATGCTCCGCAGGCACTTACAGCTGACAATATACTCAGAATTAATGCTGTTCCCATATCCACCTGGATTCCCAGTGTATTCACTGCAGCAAGAGTCAGTACTGAGATTGTAATTGCAGCTCCAGCCATATTGATAGTAGCTCCCAGAGGGATCGACACAGAATAAATATCTTTTTCCAGTCCCAGCTCTTCGCATAATTCCATATTTACAGGAATATTTGCAGCAGAACTTCTAGTGAAGAAAGCAGTGATTCCGCTCTGCTTCAGACACTTAAGCACAAGGGGATAAGGATTCTGACGAATCATGAAGAATGCGATCAGAGGATTTACCACAAGGGCCATAAAGAACATACATCCAAGAAGGAGTCCCAAAAGACGTCCGTAATCTACCATGGAACCAATTCCGTTTTCTGATATAGTTGCAAATACTAATCCCATGATTCCGATCGGTGCTAAATTAATAACCCATCTTACAATCTGAGATAATGCATCTGAAAAGTTAGAAACCATTGTTTTAGTGGTTGCAGGAGCATTTTTTAGCGCTACTCCCAATAATAATGCCCAAGATAATATGCCGATATAGTTTGCACTGGCAAGTGCATGTATCGGGTTATCAACTACATTTAAAAGTAATGTCTTTAATACTTCTACCACTCCAGCTGGCGGTGCTACACTGTTTCCCGCACCAGCGCCTAGTTTAATGGCCACAGGGAACATAAAACTCCCTGCAACAGCCACAAATCCTGCTGCCAATGTTCCTACGAGGTAAAGAGTAACAACAGATTTCATATTTGTCTTTTGACCGCTCTTATGCTGAGAGATAGCAGACATTACAAGGAAGAATACCAAAATCGGTGCAACTGATTTTAAAGCTCCTACGAATAATGATCCAAATATTGTTATTGGTTTTGCAAGTTCCGGAACTGTCATTGCAAGGACTATTCCCACTACCAGACCAACTATGATTCTCTTAACTAAACTCAATTGATTCCAACTATCAAATAATTTTTTCATCTTGTCCTCCATTATGATTACATAAATTTTTAATCTGAATCTCAATACAGATTACCTACATATTTATTTTATTCCACCTATGAATTTTAACACATTCTTAATTTTTTTAAAAGTAATTTGTGTAAGAATTGCGATTTCGAAGTTCTGATATCAAACATATGTGCATTTTAGTGTCGAAAGGCATAAAAATATGGTACTTTTATTAAGAGGCTTGTCCACTGATTTCATCAAAAATTAATCTAAAATTAATTAAAAAAAGCAGGTGGGAAAATCCTACCTGCTTAGTTCTTAATTAAAAGACCTTATTTAATTATTGAAGTTCTTATTTCTAGTTCTCTGTGGGTATTGACCCTATTTTTTCTTTTACATCTTTAACTTTTGCCATTATTCCGTCAAGATGTTTTAGAAAGGTAGTTCTGCTTCTAACTGGAATTTTGTCCTTCTTTACAGAAAGGGCGACAAAAGCTTTCCCGTCTTCCTGCCAGTAACTTTTTTCCTCTGCACCTGTCATAATGTCTTCTGCAATATACTCACTGAGATCTGCCAATACCTGTTCAGAAAGTTTTTTATTGTAAAAACCAAGCTCTGCAAGATAAGTTTTTATTATTTTTTTACTTTCTTTCTGAATTTCATTTTTAAGATCCTCTTTTGCAGCAGTTCTTGCTTTCATCCTAGACACCTCTATACCGCTGTCTTCGATTTTAGCAGATCCCACAACATACATATCCTCACTTTCATTTACAGAAGAGGCTATCTTGGCCTTGCTGATCGGAGAACC
>NZ_JBFHGC010000107.1:0-6295 GCF_041583315.1 Ilyobacter sp.
AGTCTTAGTCACAGGGTATTCGAAAATACCAGGAGGGATCTCTGCATCAGATGTGTACTCAGTGATAGGCGTGAGTATGGAGGTAGATGTAGATACTGGAGAGATTATTAAAGCAGACTGTTCTTTAGTGACGCAATTAGCTAGGGAATTTGTAAAAAGGATACTAGAAGGTGAGAAGCTGACAGACATCAGCGGTCTCGAGCATAAATTCAGAAACGATTATCATGGTTCCACTAGGAAAGCATTAATAACTGCTACGAAAATATGTTGTGATAGGTATCTCAAAGCTTTAGAAAACAGGAAGGCCCTGGAAAATAGTAAGTGACGGTTTTGCCGCTGGAATAAAGCGACCCTTTATTCTTCTACCCGGTAAAATAAAAGTTGATTTACTTTCTTTAAGAGAAGTATGTTAAGCGTGAAGTATGTTTAAATGCACGCTATAAGGTATGGACCAAAGAGAGAGTAGATCAGCTTTTTTATTTTATAGAAACATACTAAAATTTTCTTGAGAAAATAGGATCCGGACCCTAACATTATCTTAAGAATCTTTCGGGCCAGCCCTGCTGACCTTGCGTGTACAACTTTTAGGAATACTAGAGGCGATACGAGTTATTATTTTCACCAAAACAAAAGAGGGAGGAATTATGAAATTTGATTTAATTAGTTTTATGATGGACCAGTTTGTATTGATGTTCGTTGCAGTTGTTACAGGAATGATACTTGGTAAAATACTGAAGATAGGAACTTCTGGGACACTGTTTACTGGACTTGGAATGGGATGGGCTGTCAAAAAAATGGCAGGAGACATCGTTGCAGCGGGAGATGCGGCAACACATGTAAAGGCAGCAAAAAAACTTTTATCAATATCTGTTGTTGATAAAATGTTCTTTCTGCTTTTCTTGATACTATTCGTTGCTGCAGTAGGACTTCTTGCAGCAGACAAGATCGGTATTATTATAAAGAAATACGGTGCCAAGTTTATAATTCTTGGATTTGTAATTACTTTCTTAGGAGCAGCTACTACATACTTCCTTACAAAGTTAAGTAAAGAGGCGAATCCTTATGAAGTTTCAGGAGTTTATACGGGAGCGCTTACAAGTTCACCAGGACTTGCAGCAGCTATCGAGACTGCCAGAGATCATGCTAGAGGATGGGCAGAGACATATGATGGTCAGACAGATCATAACAAACAAAGAATCTTACACATACTAGGTGATGAGACACTTACACTTGAGAATACAGCTTCACTTACACCTGCACAAGTAGATAAGTTCTTAGTAAGAGCCGAGGCAGGAGTAGGAGTAGGACACGCGATAGGATATCCTTTCGGAGTAATAATAGTTATATTGGCAATGAGATTTTTCCCAATTTTATTTAGACTAGATGTAGACGCAGAATACAAAAAATTCAATGAAGAGATGGCATCTGCAGAAGCAGTTGGCGGAGTAAAAGAGATAGAAACTGTATCTTTTGACCTTACAGCATTTATACTTTCATGTGCAGTAGGTTATTTCATAGGTAAGATAAAAGTATTCTTAGGACCTCTTGGATATTTCAGTCTAGGTTCTACAGGTGGAGTACTTATAGCAGCACTGGTATTTGGTTATATCGGTAAGATCGGAATGTTCCACTTTAGAATGGACAAGAAAATCCTTGCAGCAATAAGAGAAGTAGGACTTGCACTTTTCCTAGCTATCGTAGGATTGAGATATGGATTTGCAGTTATTGATTCACTTACTGGATCTGGACTTTTCCTTGCATTCGTATCACTGATGGTTGGAACTGTAGCTATGACTGTAGGATTCATACTAGGTAAATATGTACTAGGAATCAACTGGATCATGCTTTCAGGAGCTATCTGTGGAGGTATGACTTCTACTCCAGGACTAGGAGTTGCAATCGATGCAGTAGGTAATGATGACCCAGCAGCAGGATACGGAGCTACATATCCGTTTGCACTTTTCGGAATGGTTCTGTTTACAATAATATTACATAAACTACCTATGTAAACTTCAATCTTTTAAACACGGCGGACACAAATCACAGTATATTGACATTAATATAACTGGGTTTGTGCTCCGCTTAAAAATTTGTTTGTAAATTAAAAAGGAATTTTAGTTTTAAAATATATAGAATGTAATGGATTTCAAACACAAGCAAAACTATATTATAAGACGGGGTGGATAAAGTATATGCTAAATGAACGTATTCGTTGTGAAGAACTCAAGAAAAAAGTAATGACAGCAGAGGAAGCAGCAAAACTAATCAAGCCAGGAATGACACTGGTTACAAGCGGATTTACACCAGCAGGATATCCAAAGGCAGTACCTCTTGCATTAGCAAAGATGGCAGAAGCCTCAGAAGAAAAATATAACCTTACTCTAATTACAGGGGCGTCAGTAGGGGATGAATTAGACGGAGCACTTACAAGAGCAGGAGCTATCGCAAGAAGATTCCCATATCAAACAAACGGCGACATGAGAAAAGCATTAAACAGCGGAAAAGTAGCATACCAAGATATGCATCTTAGCCATGTACCAAGATACATAGACTACGGATTCTTTGGAAACATAGATGTAGCTGTAATTGAAGCACTGGCAATAACAGAAGACGGAGGAATAATACCTACAACATCTGTAGGAGTATCTCCACAGGGAATTGCAAATGCAGATATAGTAATCGTTGAAATCAACTCGACTCAACCTATGGCACTTGAAGGTTGTCACGACATATATAGCGTTAAAAAGCCACCATTCAGTGAGCCTATTCCACTGAGAGATCCAGGAGACAGAATAGGTACTACTTATATTCCTTGCGATCCTGCTAAAATAGTAGCAATCGTAGAGTGCGACATTCCTGATAATGTAAGACCTTTAGGGGAAATAGATGAAGATTCTAAAAAAATATCTGCAAACATCATCGAATTCTTCAAAAAAGAGGTTGCAGCTGGAAGACTTCCAGAAAATCTTCTGCCTCTTCAATCAGGTGTAGGATCTGTTGCCAACGCAGTATTAGGTGGACTAGTAGATTCTGACTTTGAAAATCTTACTTGTTTTACTGAGGTTATTCAGGATTCCATGTTTGACCTTATCGATGCAGGAAAAGTAAGAGTTGCATCTGGTACATCATTTACTCCGTCTCTTACAGGACTTGTAAAATTAAAAGAAAACATGAAACATTATGCAAAATACTGTATACTAAGACCTATGGAGATTTCAAACAACCCGATTCTTACAAGACAACTAGGTGTAATAGCTATGAATACAGCCATAGAAGTAGATATGTACGGACACGTAAACTCTACTATGATTATGGGTAACAGAATGATGAACGGATTAGGTGGATCTGGTGACTTCACTAGAAATGCTTACATCTCAATATATACTACAGTTTCCACAGCTAAAGGTGGAGATATCTCTTCTATCGTACCTATGGTGTCTCATGTAGACCATACTGAGCACGACGTACAGGTAATCGTTACTGAGCAGGGTACAGCAGATTTAAGAGGTCTTACAGCTAGAGAGAGAGCCAGAGCTATAATCAATAACTGTGCTCACCCTGACTACAGACCTGCATTACTAGACTATCTTGAAAGAGCAGAGAAAGAGGCCGGAGGTCATGAACCACACCTTATCGGAGAAGCACTTTCTTGGCACGACAGATTTGTTAAAACCGGCAGCATGAAAATTAAATAGATAGATTTCAAACAAACTAATTATTTTATTCAAGGAGGAACTTTATATGTTCAAAGCGGAAAAACTCGCTGAAGTAAAAGAAGGATTTGCAAAGTATGATGAAAAAGTAAAAAAAGGTCTTGAGAAAAGACCTGAAATGAGAAAAACTTTCGTAACAGGATCAGGAGAAGCTGTAGAGAGACTTTACACACCTGCTGATGTTGAAAACGTAGACTACATGTCAGAATTAGGATTCCCTGGACAGTACCCGTTTACTAGAGGAGTACAAGAAACAATGTACAGAGGTAGATTCTGGACAATGAGAATGTATGCTGGATTCTCAACTGCAGAAGAATCTAACAAAAGATATAAATACCTAATCGAGCAAGGATCTATGGGACTTTCAGTTGCATTTGACCTTCCTACACAAATAGGTTATGACTCAGATCACGAATTATCTGAAGGAGAAGTTGGAAAAGTTGGAGTTGCTATCGACTCACTAGCTGATATGGAGATCCTTTTCGGAGGAATCGATCTTGGTAAAGTAAGTACTTCAATGACAATCAACGGACCTGCATCTGTACTACTTGCTATGTACATAGTAGTAGCTGAGAAGCAAGGAGTTTCTGCTGAAAAACTTAGAGGAACTATCCAAAATGATATCCTTAAAGAATACATTGCGAGAGGAACTTATATATTCCCTCCTACTCCATCAATGAGACTTATAACTAATATTTTCGAATATTGTTCAAAAGAAGTACCTCAGTGGAATACAATCTCAATATCTGGATACCATATCAGAGAAGCTGGATCTACTGCTGCTCAAGAAGTAGGATTTACTCTTGCTGACGGTATTGCATATGTTGATGCAGCTGTAAAAGCCGGACTTGACGTAGATACATTTGCACCAAGACTTTCATTCTTCTTCAACGCTCATAATGACCTTCTTGAAGAAGTAGCAAAATACAGAGCTGCAAGAAGACTTTGGGCAAAAATCATGAAAGAGAGATTCGGAGCTAAGAGTGCAAAATCAATGGCTCTTAAATTCCATACTCAAACTGGAGGATCTACTCTTACTGCACAACAGCCTGAAAACAACATCGTAAGAGTTGCAATCCAAACTCTTGCTGCTGTAATGGGTGGAACTCAATCACTACATACAAACTCTAAAGATGAGGCTCTAGCTCTTCCTACTGAAGCATCAGTAATGGTAGCACTTAGAACTCAGCAGATAGTAGCAGAAGAAAGTGGAGTTACTAATACAGTTGATCCACTAGCAGGATCTTACTATATAGAAGCAAAAACAAAAGATATCGAAGATAAAGCTATGGAGTTCATCAAGAAAATTGACGAACTTGGTGGAGCACCAGCTGCTATAGAAAAAGGTTATATCCAAGAAGAAATCATGGATGCTGCTTATGACTACCAGATGGATATCGAAAGAGGCGACAGAGTTATCGTTGGTATGAACAAGTACATAATAAAAGAAGATGCACCAAAAGATCTATTGAAAGTAGATCCAGCTGTAGGACAAATGCAGACTGATAAAATAAACGCACTTAAAGCTAAGAGAGACAATGCTGCTGTAGCTGAAAAATTAGCTGCTTTAAAAGCTGCATGTTCAACTGACGCAAACTTAATGCCATATATCGTTGATGCTGTAAGAGCATACGGAACTCTTGGAGAAATCTGTGGTGTTATGAGAGAAGTGTTTGGAGAATACAAGCAAAGCATTAAGTTATAATAATTTAATAATCGATTTTAGGAGGATTTTAAAAATGGATAAACCTATTAGAGTTTTAGTAGCTAAACCAGGTCTTGATGGACATGATAGAGGAGCAAAAGTTGTAGCAAGAGCACTAAGAGACGCAGGAATGGAAGTTATCTACACTGGACTTCGTCAAACACCTGAAGAGATAGTAAATGCTGCAATTCAAGAAGACGTAGATGTAGTTGCTTGCAGCATCCTTTCAGGAGCTCACAGCACATTACTTCCAAAGATAGCAAAACTTCTTAAAGCTGAAGGAGCAGACGATATATTATTCGTAGGTGGAGGAGTAATCCCTGCAGACGATATCCCTTTCCTAAAAGAAAACGGATGTGCAGAAATATTCACTCCAGGTACTCCTACAACAGTAACAATTGATTACATCAAAGCTAACGTAAAAAAATAGTTTCTTAGGAGATATGCTATGGAAGATTTTAAGCAAGGACTTTTAGAAGGTAAAAAAAGGGCTGCTGCTAGATTGATATCCATGGGTGAAAACGGACAACAAGAGGCTTTAAAAGTGATAAAAGAGCTTTATCACAAAACTGGTAACGCCTATGTTATAGGCGTTACTGGCCCTCCTGGGGCAGGGAAGAGTACTTTGACAGACAAACTTGTAAAAGTATGCAGAGCCGCAGGGCACAAGGTAGGGGTTATAGCTGTAGATCCTACTAGTCCATTCACGGGTGGAGCTATACTAGGAGATAGAATAAGAATGAGCGATCTTAATACAGACCCAGGTGTTTTTATTAGATCAATGGGTGCTAGAGGAAATCTGGGAGGAATCTCAGAAGCTACAGGAATAGCTGTTGATGTTTTGGATATATATGGATGTGAGTATATATTTGTTGAA
>NZ_JBFHGC010000108.1:0-6262 GCF_041583315.1 Ilyobacter sp.
AGGAAGGGCTATCCTGGCAGGACTGGATGTCTATCAAAGAGGGGAAAAAATAAGTCTGGAAGATTCCTTAAATGAACTAAAAGAGCTTGCAGGGGCAGCAAATATAGAGGTTGTGGATATCATCATTCAGAACAAGGACAGAATGGAATCATCCACATACATGGGAAAAGGAAAGATAGAAGAGATCAGAGATCAGGCCATAAGAAAAGATGCAGATATGGTGATTTTTGATGACGAACTTTCTGGGATACAGATTCGTAATTTAGAAGCAATAATAGGTGTGGAAGTCATAGACAGAACCAGCTTGATTTTGGATATATTCGGTAACAGAGCAAAATCCAAAGAGGGAAAACTCCAGGTGGAGCTTGCTATGCTGAAATATCAGAAACCAAGACTTATAGGCTTGGGAGGAGATCTTTCCAGGACAGGTGCAGGTATAGGAACGAGAGGTCTGGGAGAGACAAAGCTAGAGCTGGACAGAAGGGTAATATCAAAGCGTATAAGTGATATTGAAAAAGAGCTGGGAGAGGTAAAAAAACAGAGGGAAGTACAGAGAAAACAGCGTAAGAGAACCTCTATACCTACAGTGGCTCTGGTAGGGTACACCAATGCAGGGAAATCAACAATTATGAACCACCTCATGCAGATGGGAGAGGTTGAAGACACAAGGACAAAGTCCTTTGTGAAGGATATGCTTTTTGCAACCTTAGACCCTTTCCACAGGAAAATAAAGCTTGAGGATAATCTAGAATTTATACTCATAGATACTGTAGGTTTTGTAAGCAAACTTCCCCATGACCTTATAGAATCCTTTAAGTCCACTCTAGAAGAGGTGGAAGAAGCCAGTCTGCTTCTCTATGTGGTGGACATATCAAGAGATGACTACAAGCTACAGCTGAAAGTCACCAGGAATGTAGTAGAGGAACTGAACGTGAAGGACACTCCGTTTCTTGTGGTTTACAATAAGATAGACAAACTCACTTCTGAGGAGCTTGAAAAAACAGGGGACATATTTGAGAAATCTGTATATATATCCGCCATTGAAGGAAGGGGTATAGAGGAGCTTTTAGAAGAGATAGAAAAAGAAATTTTTAAGACAAACAAAGAAGTAACCCTTCTGATCCCATTTTCCCGGGGAGATATTTCATCGTATATCTTAGATAACACAAGGGTTTTGGAGCAGGAATACACAGGTGACGGACTTCTTGTCACTACTTTTCTGAAGCCTGAGGACCTGGAAAAATACAAGCAGTTTATTACGGTAGAAAAAAAAGAGGATTAAAGAAAAAAAGAAAGTACGGATGTATTTTGTAAAAATCATTCTAAACACACTAGTTTGTTTAAATGATTTTTGGGGGAGGATTTTTTTTATGAGAGTACTTGTTACTGGCGGAGCGGGATACATAGGGAGCCATGCTGTTGTGGAACTTTTGGATGGCGGATATGAAGTGGTTGTGTTAGACAACCTTGAAACCGGTCATATGAAACTCGTAGACAGCAGGGCAAAATTTTATAAAGCTGACCTCAGAGACAGGGAAAGTCTGAGGGGTGTGTTTCAAAAAGAGAAAATAGATGTGGTTATGAATTTTGCTGCCTATATAAAGGTTGGTGAGAGTGTAACTGCACCTAACAAATATTATGAGAATAATACCTATGGAATACTTAATATTATAGAGGTAATGAGGGAATTTAATGTAAAAAATATAGTGTTTTCTTCTACTGCTGCTGTATACGGAGATGTTGTGGCAGATAGTTGTGTAGCAGAAAGTTTTGTAACTCAGCCTATAAATCCTTACGGAATGAGCAAATTCATGGCAGAGAGAATTATAATGGATTCATCCTTTTCTTACGGGATGAATTATGTAATTTTCAGATATTTCAATGTGGCGGGAGCACACGAAAAATACCGTATCGGTCAAATGGGAGAGGGAATGACATCTTTGATTCCTGTGGTATTAGAGGTTGCAAAGGGAGAAAGGGAAAAGGTTGAAGTCTTCGGGGATACCTACAAGACCAAAGACGGAACCGGGGTAAGAGACTTCATCCATGTGACTGACCTTGCCCGTGCTCACGTTCTGGCCATGAATAAACTGAGTAAGGAAGAGAGTGGTCTGTTCAATCTTGGAAATGGAACAGGTTTTTCTGTCCTTGAGATTTTAGAGGCATCTAAAAGAGTTATAGGAAAAGAGATACCTTTTGTGATCTCAGAGAAACGTCCGGGGGATCCTGCATCTGTTGTGGCCTGCAGCTGGAAAGCAGAACAAGAACTTGGATGGAAGCCAAAGTATACGAATTTAGACGATATAATAAGAACTGCGTGGGAATGGTATAAAAATATATAAAGGAGCCCTTAGGGCTCCTTTTTTAGTGCATTGGATGAAGTTCCATTTTTATGAACTCCTCTTCTCCAGAGAGAGAGTAGGTTTTGTATTTTGATTTTTCCTGAAATCCAAACTTTTTATAGCAGTTAATGGCTCTTTTATTAAAACTCCTTACTTTGAGAGAAATAACAGAATTTATATCTATTTTTTGGCATTCCTCTATAAGAATAGCCATTATCCTTGTCCCGTAGCCATATCCACAAAGGTCTGGACGTATTCCAAGACCAATGATAATCTCTCTGTTGCCTTTCACAATCTGCCCAAAACCGATGAGAGAGTCCCGGATGAAGAAACCGAGAAATTCATTTTCCCTTTTCTCCTTAAAAGTAATGGCCCACCTGAGTTTTGACATCTCACTCCACGAGGGAAAGTTGTATATGGAGTATTCTTTTGGATATTTCCATTGAGAGATCTCACGGGCATATTCTTCAGAAAGGACTCCCCTGGATAAACTTTCCATGTTTTGCGGAAGTATAGGTGGGAGATACGTATCTATAAATTCCGGGAAGGGTGTGGCAACTACTTCGTAGAAACTTTTCCCTGATAAAATAGTTCTTTTAAAAATCTGAGAGCCAAGATTTTCCGGGAAGGAATTGGGTTTTAAAAACTCAGAAAAATCCATATCTGTCTCGTCTTCTAGGTCTTTTGATAAAGAGTTATAGGAACTTAAAAGTGTCTCTAATGAGGATTCATCCTTTAAAAAATAAAAATCTGAATAATCAAAAGAGCTGGAATTCATATAGAGCCTGGCTGAATAAGCTGCAGCCCCCCTGTAATGGACGAGATAATTTACGAACTCAATGTAATGAGCAGGACTCAGATGTTTGAAATCAATTTTATAGGGGTGCCTGCGGTTGTATAATAAAAGTGTCATCCTGTATATTATTTCAGGAATGATCTCTTGATAACTCCTCAAATAATATTTTTCATCAAGATTTATAAAAATCTGGTTTTTACTCTCACTGCTACCTCCCACAGTGAAAAAAAGCTCTGTATTTTCCAATGTGTATTCAGGAAACAATTTCTCTATATGTTTTTTTACATTTTGGATCCAAATATCTTCATTGGAGATCAGATCTTCTATGAGCTCTGCAATCATATATTCTTCGTTCAGGATCTTTTGGAAAATGGGCGTATTTTTGATATCTTCAATCTTTTCGTTGCTTATGGATTCTTCTTTTAAAATTAATTTTGAAAAGGGATGCAACATAAATTCTTCTGAAGTATTTTTTTCTCTGGCATAATCAAATAAAATATGTGGGAAGGAATAGTCAATTTTCATAAACACCACCATTGGAAAAGCTTTTTAATAAGAGATTACTTTATAAAAAGATAAACTTCAAGATACCCACCTCACATTTCCCGTGAAAATTAGGATATGAAAAAAATACTGACCACCTAAATTGATTAAGTCCGGTTAATAGATTATAATTAGAGTATAGGTTATACAACGATAAACAATAGGAGGGGATTTTATGAAAAAAAATATTCTATTTTTATTTATTGTGATTTTTTCACTTTCTTCTTGGGGATATGAAATAAGCAGTAAGGATGAAACCAGGTATAATATTGATAATTTTAGGGGAAGTTTTAAAATGATGAAGGTGGATTATGATACCTTCGGTGATAAAAAGGATTCTAAAGGTCTGGGATATTATAACTATGTTCCTCTGCTAAAGAATGGGAAAATCGTCGGATACGGAGCCATAACCCATATAAAAACATATAACAAACATGAAGCCCTTTTGGCAATAGTTTCACCAGATGGAAAACTATTGGATTTTTATCTTCCAGATGCAAATGACAGACATCCCGAGGTTCATGATTATAACTGGAAAAACAGTTATATAGGAAAAAAACATGAGGAGATGGAATTTGACGGACTGGCAGGTTCTACATTTACCGCAAACAGCACTTACGGAGAATTGAAGAGTATACTGAGAGGCTTTGAATTCAGAAACAAAGATATAGTAGGGAAATAAATGTTTTGGAAACAAAGATACACAGGAAAAAAAGATTTTCAGACCGCTCCTTTAAGGGAGCGGTTTTTTATATAAGTTGGGCCAAAATTGACAATTGTCCTATTTTTTTATATTTTTTGGTGATATTATAATGGAAAGAGAAATTTTAAAATGAAATCGTATAACCCTATTTAGATGGTATAGGGGTCTCTACCAGAAACCGTTAATTTCTGATTACGAAAAGGCAAAATTATTATGTCTTTTTGTAGTGAGATTTTTTTAATATTCAAAAATAATTTATAAAAAACAGATAGACTGATAATTATATCTGAAATAATCTTATGTATTTTTTAGGAGGTTGAAATGGACATAAAATCATTACCAAAAATAGAGCTGCACTGCCATCTAGACGGGAGTATAAGACCGGAAAGTGTTATTGATATAGCTAAAAATGACGGGATAGAACTCCCCACCTATGATCTTGAAAAAATAAAAGAGCAGATGATAGCTCCTGCAGACTGCAAAGACCTCGAGGAATATCTCACAAAATTTAATCTGCCGGGCCTTGTGATGCAGTCAAAGGAAAATCTCATGAGATTGACTTATGAACTTATGGAAGATGCAGCCAGTGAAAATGTGAAATACATAGAGATAAGATTTGCACCCCAGCTTCATACCCACAGAGGACTTACAGTGGGAGAGGTTATTTCCAGTGTGATCCAGGGAATGAAAACAGGGGAAAAGGACTTCAGTATAAAAGGTAATCTGATACTTTGCTGTATGAGGGTTTTTTCTGTTGAGAGAGCTTTTGAAGTTGTGGAAAAAGGCCGGGAGTTCATTGGAAGGGGAGTAGTCGGAATAGACCTTTGTGCCAGCGAGAACCATGGGTTTTGTGAGGAGTTTCAGGAACCGATGAAACTGGCCAGAGAATACGGATACAGAATAACTATACATGCTGGAGAAACGGGTATAGGGGAAAATGTGAGTTCTGCCATAGAATTACTAGGAGCCGAGAGGATAGGGCACGGAGTATTTATAAAAGATTGCCCAAAAGCCTATGAAATGGTAAAAAAACTGGGGATTACTTTGGAGATGTGTCCTACAAGCAATGTTCAGACAAGGGCTGTAGGTAGTTTTTATGATCATCCGGTTTACAGATTTCTGAAAGACGGGATAAGGGTAACCCTGAATACAGACAACAGAACAGTATCAGACACCAGCTTGGCAGAGGAGATAGGTCACATTTATAAAGAGTTTGATATGACTTATGAAGATTACAAAAGAATATACCATAACAGCGTAAAAGCATCTTTTGCATCGGAAAATCTGAAAGAGAAGCTTATTAAATTAATGAAATGATATTTTTATGAAAATATTTTGATTTAGCACCAGTTCAACCTTTGTCAAAGATTTTTTATTTCAGAGAGAATCAGTGACAATTTTTTATACATAGTTTATCTGAAAAAAACTAATAAATGGTGATGTTTTATTCTTTAAATACTGATTTTTTTATAGGAATTAAAGTTTTGTATTAATTTTATGGGAAGAGGCCGGAGTCAAATTTTATGAGAGCTGAAGAGTGATTTGTTCTTTTTTTATAATCTCAATACGGAGATGAAAAAAACGTTTGACAAAGCCCTGTAGCTATGATATTATTAATCCTGTTGCAAGAGAAAATGCGTCACTAGCTCAGTTGGTAGAGCACACGACTTTTAATCGTGTTGTCACAGGTTCAACCCCTGTGTGACGCACCATATATGCCGCTTTAGCTCATCTGGTAGAGCAACTGACTTGTAATCAGTAGGTGATTGGTTCGACTCCGATAAGCGGCACCATTAAAACGCGGGAATAGCTCAGTTGGTAGAGCGTCAGCCTTCCAAGCTGAATGTCGCCAGTTCGAACCTGGTTTCCCGCTCCAAA
>NZ_JBFHGC010000109.1:0-6225 GCF_041583315.1 Ilyobacter sp.
ATACTGTCATATTCCAAGGTTCGATTCATATTTTCCAGCTCTGATATAAAAGACATGATGTTTTCAAAATTAACCTTATCTTTTTTAAGCTCTGCTGAAATATTTTTTGCTTTTCCGTAAATAAATGCCATATTTAAATTTCCATATGTTCCTAAAATTTCATGATTAAATTTTCTTATTTCTTCTATGTTCTTATTCTGACAAGATTCTTTTAAATTTTTTAATCTGATGGGAAATTTCAGAATACTTTTTAAAATAATGGGTTTTATTTTTGGATTTGTCTTATTTAATAATTTTCTCAAATTAAATGAAAAATTTTCATCTGATTTTTTATAAACTTCAATGGGTATGTTGATATTGAAAGTAGTTCCTATCCCTAACCTGCTTTCTACTTTGATATCACCCTTTAAAATCTCCACTAGTTTTTTTGTAATGCTAAGTCCTAGGCCTGCTCCTGCAGACTGCTTATTTATCTGGCCAAAACTTTCAAAAATATAACTGATATTTTTATTGGATATCCCTATGCCGCTGTCATAGACATCAAAATATAACGTAGAATCTTTTATTTCCACTGCACAGAGAACTGATCCTTTTTCTGTATATTTTATGGCGTTATGAACTAAATTTTTTACAATTTCATAGAGTTTCATTTTGTCAGAATAGATTGTTATATCATTCTGAGGCAACTCAATTTCAAATTTTATATTTTTTTCTTCGGCTTTTTCAGAGTGTTCATTGTAAATATCTTTGAAAAAATCTTTGATATCAAAAGGTTCAAAATGTAGATCCACTGTCCCGACTTCTATTTTTGAGAAGTCCAGCAGCTCATTTGTAAAATTCAGTAATTTGACCCCGGAGTTGTGTATGGTTTCTAGTTTTTCCTTTGTATCATCTGATAAGTCTGATTTTTTTAACATACGGGAGTATCCGATTATAGGAGTCAGAGGTGTTCTCATTTCGTGGCTTATTTTTGCCAGGAATTCATTTTTAGAACGGTTTGCAGCCTCTGCATATTCCTTTGCAGATTTTAGCTCTATGGTTCTCTTTTCAACCATCTGCTCAAGATTTTTATTTAAGAGAGTCAGCTTGTCACTCAGCTCTTCAGCCTTTTCCTTTTGGTTTTTTATCTCCCCTTCTTTAACCAGGATATCCAGGATATCTATTTTGATTGATGAGAAAATCTGGTGAAAACACCCTTCCATATTTAAGAGATCTTTTCTCAGATTGAAAATAAATTTATTGTTTATAACAGATATTATTTTATCCAGCTTTTCCAGGGTGTTGTAAATAGTAATTAATATAAATTTAGAAATAAAATTTGACATAATAAAAAAAAGAATAATAACAGGAGTTATTTTGATGAAAAAGTGATTTTTAAGTATCAGGAGACTGGGGTTTTCTTTTAAAAATATATAAGCTGCTGTTATGTATAAAGTGAAAATAATCGTGTTAGAAAGAGCTATTTTTCTGTGTATTTTCATAATTGTTCTCCTTCTTTATATTCTTAGACTGATGCAGAAAATAACACAACTTTTCGTAATGTGTGCTAAAAATAACACTAAACGACATTATTGTGACACTTCCATCTAATATTATATCATTATTTCGGGAATATCAATATTATTTCAATTTTAGTAAAAAACGGTATAGAGCCTTTTTAATTGAAAGGAAGATATACTGGGGTATAGAGGTTCAGAATGTTTTAAAAAAGAATATTTTAACTAGTTGCATGAAGGAAATTCTGATCTTTATAAAACTCAAAAATCCTGTTACTTCCAAAATAATTTATGGAGGGAGCAGATTGTTGTGTTTAATAGGGAATCGATCATTTAAAAAAGTTGAAGGAGGGAAGGGATGGATATTGTTCAAAAAATACGTGAAGCCGGAATTGTAGGTGCCGGAGGTGCAGGTTTTCCCACACACATAAAATTTTCTGTGGATAAGGTAGATTATTTACTGGTGAATGGAGCTGAATGTGAACCTCTTTTACAAATAGATAAATATCTTATGAGGGAAAAGTCCAGTGAAATTATAAAAGTTTTGGAACAGCTAGGTGACAGGATCCAGGCCAAAGAGATACATATAGCACTTAAGGGGAAATATAAATCTGAAATCATCGAGCTGGAAAAGGCCATAAAGGATCTGAATTCAAGGGTGAAAATATTCAAAATGGGAACGTATTATCCAGCTGGGGATGAGCAGCAGATAGTCTTTGAAGTAACCGGTCGTACAGTTCCAGAGGCTGGGATACCTCTTGATGTAGGGGTTATAGTCACAAATGTGGGGACCCTTGTAAATATATATGAGGCAGTGACAGACAGTAAACCTGTGGTGGATAAATGTCTCAGCATTCACGGTGAAGTGAAAAACCCTCTTATTCTGAAGTCGCCCATAGGAATGACTTTGGCAAAGTGTATAGAGGCAGCCGGAGGTACAACTATTGACAAATATAAGATAATTGTCGGCGGGCCTATGATGGGAAGAATAATAGATAAAGAAAGCCTGGAAAAAGAGGTAGTTACAAAGACAACCGGGGCACTTATTGTAGTTCCCGAAGATCATTACATGGTTCACAGAAACGGGAAAAGCGTGAAGCATATTATAAATGAAGCCAAGTCATCCTGCATACAGTGCAGAATGTGTACTGACCTCTGTCCGAGATACCTCATCGGTCAAAAGCTCAGACCTCATAGAATAATGAGAAGCGTAAGCATGCTGGAAAATAATAGCGAGATACTGAAAGAAGCTCTACTTTGTTGTGAATGCGGGATCTGTGAGCTGTTTGCATGTCCTATGCAGATTTCTCCAAGAATGGTAAATGTCTATTTAAAGGGTGTATTTAGGGAAAATGGTGTCAGGTTTGAAAAAAGTACGAGAAAACTTACTGCAGAATCCATGAGAGAATACAGAAAAGTTCCTACCAACAGGCTTATTAGCAGAATAGGGATGAGTAAATACACAGATTTTTCTGAGACAAAAGCTGTAATCCTGGAATCAAATGAAGTTTCTATTCCTCTCAAACAGCATATTGGTGCACCTGCAAAACCTCTGGTAGGGGTAGGGGACCATGTGGAGTACGGTCAGCTTATCGGTGAGGTAAAGGAAGGTTTAGGGGCAAGTGTTCATGCAAGTATAGCAGGTGTTGTAGTTGAGGTAGGAAATTCTGTAGTTATTAAAAAATAAGGGGGCGAATAAACAATGGATACAATAGGAATAATAGAACTAAACAGTATAGCTCGTGGTATGGAGGTAACTGACAGTTTGCTGAAGGCAGCAGATGTAAGTCTTTTGAAAGCCAGTACAATATGCCCCGGGAAATATATGGTAATTGTAAAAGGAGTTGTAGCAGCTGTAAAATCAGCTGTACAGACCGGGATAGAAATCGGAAAAGAAAATGTAGTCGAAAGCAAGGTAATAAGCAGACTTGATTCAAGGGTTATAAATGCAGTAAATGCTGCTACTGAGATACAGAATCTGAAATCACTGGGAGTACTTGAATTTTTCGATGTTACATCTGCTCTCTATGCAGCAGATTCAGCAATAAAAGCATCTGCTGTGGAAATTATAGAGATAAGGATGGGGTATGCAATAGGCGGTAAATCTTTTGTCACCCTTACAGGAGATTTGAGTGCTGTAAAAACAGCTATAGAAGTAGGCTCTAAAGTAGGGAATGAAAACTGTATGCTAGTCAATAAGGCTGTCATCGCTTCACCTAGTAAAGAACTTTTAGAAAGCTTGCTATAATCTAAAAAAATTCAGGAAGATTCTTATAAATAATCCAAATTTCTGCCTTGGTGATTATGAGATAAAATACCCAAGTAAAAGGAGGAGTGGAATTGGGATTGATTTTGGATAATGAAAACATTGAGTTATATGTAAAAAATCAAACGAAGTTATTTGATCAACATTCAAAGCTGACCATTATCAATATTGCTGATCAGGAAGATGAAGAGACCGATGGATTTGTTAACTTTATCTTTCGTATTATGGATTCCACGGGGAAATCTGTCATATTAAAGCAGGCTCGTCCTTATATAAGGGTATTTGATGAGGCATTACTGGATGTCTCGAGAAATAAGCTGGAATATGAAACCATAAGAATACGTAGCGGGATTTGTCATGATTACGTTCCAGAGATTTTCCATGTGGACTATGAAAATAATGCATTTATTATGGAAGACTGTAAAGACTATAAACCACTAAGATTTGAGCTTTCCAAGATGAAACGTTTCAATGATTTGGCAAAACAAATTTCAGAATATATGTCAAAAACAAATTTTTATACCTCGGAATACTTTCTTTCATCTGAGGACCATAAACGACTTCAGGCAGCCTTTGTTAATGTTGAGATGAGGAATATTATGGAGAATGTGGCCTTTGTTAAAGATTATCTAAATGATGGCACCCAGCGTGATGATACTCATGAGGCTATTGTTAAATGGATATGGCGACAAGAAGTCGTTCAGCTTGAGACATTAAAAAGCCGTGACATATTTATGAAAAAAGGGCAATGTCTGGTCCATGGTGATCTGCATACATCAAATGTTCTTATTTCAGAAAAGAATATAAAGGTCATCGACATGGAATATACTTTTATGGGGCCTTTTTCAGCAGATATGGGATATTTTTTGGCTAATTTTATATTTGCTTATAGTGCTTTAATGGTGCGGGAAGACTGCAGCACTAGAGAAAGATTGAGTTATGCCAAGTATATTTTGGAGACCATTGAGGAGACATTCAATAATTATTGCAAAGGTTTTAGAGAGTGTTGGGAAAAGGATGCTAAGGCTATGTATCGAAAAGTCCCAGGTTATTTAGAAAATATTGAAAGAGACTTCTTATTTGAAGCCATGGGAATAATGGCTTCAGCGGGTATTTGCAGAGTGGCGGGAGATTTGAAACTGACTGACTTAAACTGCATTAAGGATCCACTAAAAAGAAATCAAGCTCGAAGCTTAGTCATGCTAATCTGTCATCAGGTTTTTCAAGAGAGAGAGAAGTACGCCGGCATAGAAGATTTAATTAAGACGATTGTGGATACAAGCAATGCATTTATGTCGACAGAGGGATTCTAAATGTGCTGTAAACCGATATAGAAGTGGTTCTAAAGTGGGGTATGACAACTGTGTGTTTATTAATAAAGTTGTTTTGTTCTGCATAGAAGGGAACTACTGGAAAGCTTATTATAAAAAATATAAATAATATAGGAGGATTCTTATAGCTTATGAAAGTTTTAGTAATAAATTGCGGTAGCTCATCATTGAAATATCAGCTAATAAACCCAGAAACAGAAGAAGTTTTTGCTATAGGATTGTGTGACAGAATAGGTATTCACGGGTCTAAGCTTGAGCTTGAAGTTCCTGCGAAGAATTTTGAACTGGAAATAGAAAAAGATATGGCTACACATAAAGAAGCCCTTGAAATGGTAATAGCAGCTCTTACCGATGAAGAGTATGGAGTTATTAAATCAGTGAAAGAGGTAGATGCCATCGGTCACAGGATAGCCCACGGAGGAGAAAATTTCTCTGGCTCTACGTTAATAGACAGCGAGGTAATAACTGCTATATGTGCTAATAATTCTCTGGCACCACTTCATAATCCTGCAAATTTGATGGGAATATTAACATGTATGGTACTTATGCCCGGAAAGCCTAATATAGGAGTATTTGATACTGCATTCCATCAGACTATGCCTCCGAAGGCTTTTATGTATGCTCTTCCATATGCAGAGTATAAAGAGTTGAAAGTCAGAAAATATGGATTCCACGGGACTTCTCATAAATTTGTTTCCACTACTGCCAGAGAAATTATGGGAAAACCCGAGACATCAAAAATCATTATCTGCCACCTTGGAAACGGTGCATCTGTAACTGCAGTAAAAGACGGAAAAAGTGTTGATACGTCCATGGGACTAACTCCTACAGACGGACTTATGATGGGGACAAGATGTGGTGATGTGGATCCGGGAGCACTTTTTTATATAAAAGATAAGAGAGGACTTTCTGATAAGGATATGGACACAAAAATAAATAAAAAATCCGGAATCCTTGGAATATTTGAAAAATCTTCTGACTGTAGAGATCTTGAAATTGCAAGAGCATCAGGAGATGCGAGAGCCGAACTTGCTATAGATATGATGACATATCGGATAAGATCATATATTGCATCTTATGCTGCAGCTATGGGTGGTGTGGACATGATCTGTTTTACCGGTGGAATCGGAGA
>NZ_JBFHGC010000110.1:0-6213 GCF_041583315.1 Ilyobacter sp.
ACACCATAACCATTCTGTCTGAAATTCTTCTGGCTGTATCTATTATATCCTGCTGATCCTTTTCAGTAGTATGGCTGAATAGTCCGTAGGGAATATCTACTATGGAAGTATCATAGGTTTCTTTCGTCTTATGCATATCTTTTTTTATGATTTTAGTTTCCAGATTGAAGTGACTCAGATTCTCCTTTGCATTTTTTACTATCTTCGGATTTATTTCGTATCCTGAGATATCATATCCCATGGAGAGACCTTCCACAAGAGTTGTTCCTACTCCGCAGCAGGGATCTATTATTTTTTTCTTTAGATCACCTTTTGATGCTATATTCACCAGTACTCTTGCTGTCCTTACACTCAAGGAGTTGGAGTATGAGCATGGCTTTGTCTCATGGAGATGCCACTTGCAGTCATTATTCTCATTTATTCCCAGAAACCATTTGTTATTGTATTTTGTCACTCCGAGAATGGTTTCTGGCTCTGTCATAGTAGAGCTTCCTATTATTCTCAGTCCTATTTCTCTGGTACTCTTGATTCTCTCTTCATATGTTATATTTCCCTTTTCAAGTCTCAGATATTCAGATTTAAAATTTTTGAGGTGTATCTCATCTTTCTCCAGATGATCTAAAATCTCCTGTAAACTGTCAGTTTCGTAGATTATATCCAGTCTTTTTTTTATAAAAATACTGTTGGAAGGATTAAATTTTGTCTGTGAAATCAGCACCTTATCCACCGGCTCTTTGCCAAATAAGGCCCTCATCTCTAGCATACAAAGCTCCTCTTCATATGCCGGATAATTTATTACATACAGATATTCTTTTGAATCATTCATTTTTCTTGTTTTCCTCCCCTATACGCCCACCGTTAAAACTTCAGTTTATCAGACCTAATTTTCATGCTTGTTCTCATAAACTATTATATTTTGAAAAAAACACTCTTCCTTATTCAAATTGGAGTATTCGTGATCGATGTTTGCCTTAAATTTCAGGGCTTCTCCTTTTTTTATAACTAGAGTTTCAGATCCGATTTTCATATTTAGAACCCCGTCTATTACAAATACATATTCTTTTACCTCATCCCTGTGTTTTTCAGACTTGTGTATTGCCCCGGATTTTAGCTTAATATACAAAATTTCAAAATTTTCTTCATCATTAAACGGAAACATAGTGTAAATTTTCATGTCTTCTCCGCATTCTAAGACAGGATCAATATTTTTTATAGATACTATTTCATAGTCAGCAGAGGATTTCTTCATAAATTCTGAAAAGGGAACTTTCAGTCCTGTGGCTATTTTCCAGAGAGTGGATACAGTGGGATTTGACTGGCCTCTTTCTATCTGCCCCAACATAGGCTTACTTACTCCAGTGAGTCTAGCGGTTTCATCAAGACTGAGATTTTGTTTTTTTCTTATCTCTTTTAGATTTTTTCCTATAACTTCACTTAAGTCTTTCATTTTTACAACTCCTTTAAATTTATATAATTATATCATAAAATACATTTGTATGCTATAATCTCGTAAAATATGTTATAACATATATAAATGCGTTATATTAAAATTTATTTTTTATTTAAAGGAGGTATCTATTTATGAAATCTATTATTTTAGGAGGCTTGGCATCTCTGTTTTTTTCAGTCTCTTTTATATTAAATCGGTCTATGGAACTTACCGGTGGAAGCTGGATTTGGAGTTCATCTCTGAGGTTTTTTTTCATGGTACCTTTTTTATATATTATTGTTTTTATAAGGGGAGATATAAAGCCTCTCATAGAGCATATGAAGTCAAATATAGGTATATGGATAAAATGGAGTACAATCGGATTTGGAATCTTCTACGCCCCTCTCTGTTTTGCTGCCAGATCGGGGCCATCATGGCTTATAGCCAGCACATGGCAGACCACAATTATAGCGGGAGTTTTGCTTTCACCCTTGTTTTATCTAGAAAAAAAAGACGGAAACAGCATAAAAAAAATCAAAGGAAAAATTCCACTAAAAAGCCTCAGCATCTCTCTTTTTATATTAATCGGTGTATTCATAATGCAGGCTGATCAGATCTCTGTTATAACTTCAAGAGAGATTGTTATGGGAGTTTTTCCAGTAATAATAGCAGCATTTGCTTATCCTTTTGGGAACAGAAAGATGATGGAAGTCTGCAGGGGGAAGATTGATACCTACCAGAGAGTCCTAGGAATGACAATTTCTAGCCTTCCTTTTTGGATTATACTTTCTGTTTATGGAGTTTCCAGTATAGGGGGACCTAGTAAACCTCAAATAATTCAATCCTTTCTCGTGGCAATAAGTTCAGGAGTAATAGCTACTATACTTTTTTTTAAGGCTACTGATCTTACAAAAGGTGACAGCCAGAAGATGGCAGTTGTTGAGGCCACACAGTCTGGAGAACTTATTTTTTCTCTCATGGGTGAGATTCTTATTCTAGGCGGTGCATTTCCTACCCCTTTATCACTCACAGGAATCATATTTGTCATTGGCGGCATGGTTTTTCATAGTCTTTCAGCTAAGAGTCTGGCATAGAAAATATCTGTAAAACAAAGGATTAAAGAGGAATATACCATAACAAGGTGTAGAATATATTTAAGACGATAGACGACTTACATACTCCTATGCTGAATCCAATGAGAAGTTGGAAAATTAAAGCTATCACTATTAGTTTAAGGAGGGATATTAAATGGGTAAAAATCAACATGTTGTTCCGCACAATGGTGAGTGGGCTGTAAGAGGCGAAGGTAATGAAAAAGTAACAAAAATTACCAAAACACAGAAAGAAGCCATAGAAATAGCAGAAGAAATAGCAAGACACCAAAAATCAGACACTAAAATCCATGGTAAAGACGGTAAAATCAGAGCAGGAAACAGCTACAGGCATCCTCACAAAACACATGAAGATAAAGAATAAATATAAGAAAAAATCAGGGATATCAGCCCTGATTTTTTCTTTGAACTTTTAAATTTTTTTTATTATGACTCTTCATAAAGAATTACTGGCAATTTTTATCTGACTTATGAAGGTTTCTTAGACAGAGGAAACCTGGCCAATGGTGTCACAGGATTTAAAAATTCGTCCAGTTTGCCATCTTTTTTATCTTTTCTTTTCATCTCCACCTTGCACCACCATACAAAATGTTCTCCGTTATTAAATACAGGCTCGCCTTTTTTATCTAATCGGCTTTTGGCTCTCTGAATTGTATCCCATATTGTGCTCAATACATATTCATCAAACTGAGAAACAAACCATTCCGGCCATGTTCCCTCAGATACCAGATTTTTCTTTTTCATAAATTCCTCTGATTTTATAACTGTGCTTCTTCCCTCTTTTGTTTCTGGGAAATCTACAACTTCAATTATACCGTTTTTCTTTTTGAAATCTTCAAGTGTAGTTTTTACTACCTGTCCTTTTATCTCAAGAGTTTCAACATAATAAATGACCTCTTCCGATCCTATGTATAGCCCGAATTGATAATTATCCTTGTTTTTTCTGGACATTTTTATTATGTCCCCTGCTTTGATTTTCATTCTTTACCTCACTTTTATAATTTCTCTCTCATCTATATCACTAATTTACAGCTGAATTCATATATTTTAACATTTTTAAGACAGTTTTACATTTTTTTCTTATAAATTGTAAAAAGAACCAGGAAAATATCCCTGGTTCCCCTATACGATCTTTGTAGTCCAGTCCTCTACATCCCAGACCTCTGTAGCTATCTCCATATAGAAATCAGGTTCATGGCTAACCATAAGTACTGTCCCCTGAAACTCTTTAATAGCTCTTTTAAGTTCTTCCTTGGCATCTATATCCAGATGGTTTGTAGGCTCATCCAGAACCAAAAAGTTAATTTCACGGTTCATTATCTTAGCCAGCCTCACTTTGGCATTTTCTCCTCCAGACAGAACCCTCATCTGACTGGTAATGTGGTCATTAGTCAGACCGCATCTGGCAAGAGCTGCTCTGGCTTCGGCATTGGTAAAGCTTGGAAATTCATCCCAGAATTCATTAAGAGCCGGAGTATTACTGCTCTCCTCTTCCTGCTTAAAGTATCCTATCTCCAAAAACTGTCCGTGTTCTATCTCTCCTTCCATAGGCTGAATTCTACCTAAAATTGTATTCAGTAAAGTAGATTTACCCAGTCCGTTGACTCCTCTTATAGCTATCTTCTGATTACGCTCTATGGAAAAATTGAGAGATCTTGTCAAAGGTTCATCATAGCCTATTACCAGATCCTTGACCCCTATAATCTCTCTAGATGGAGTACGGGCAGTTTTAAATCCAAAAATAGGTTTTGGCTTCTCTCTGGCTATCTCGATGATCTCCATACGGTCCAGCTTTTTCTGTCTGTCCTTTGCCATGTTTGTGGTGGCAACACGGGCCTTATTTCTGGCAATAAAATCTTCCAGATGGGCGATCTCTTTTTGCTGTTTCTTATATGCCATCTCTATCTGACGTTTCTTCAGCTCATACATATCTCTAAACTGATAATAGTCTCCTGTATATCTAGTGAGGACAGCCTTTTCGATATGGTATATCACATTGGTAACTTCGTTTAAAAATGGTATATCATGAGACACCAGGATAAAGGCATTTTCATAATTTTTAAGGAAATTCTTTAGCCATATAATATGATCTTCATCCAAAAAGTTTGTGGGCTCATCTAGTATCAGAATCATAGGATTTTCAAGAAGTACCTTGGCCAGTAAAATCTTTGCTCTCTGACCTCCCGACAGCTCTGATACATCTCTGTCCAGGCCTATCTCCATGAGTCCCAGTCCTGCAGCATACTCTTCTATTTTAGAATCCAAGTTGTAGAAATCTGAGCTCTCTAAGATACTCTGTATCTCTCCTACCTCTTCAAGGATAGCATCCATCTCTTCTGGGGTGCACTCTGCCATTTTTTCATAAAGTTCCATTGTCTCTTTTTCCAGTTCAAACATAGCGGAAAAGGCAGACTTTAAAATATCCCTTATGCTTTTCCCTTTTTCAAGGGTGCTGTACTGGTCTAGATACCCGGTTGTTATATGGTTGCACCAGCTCACATCCCCTTCATCAGGCATGAGTTTACCGGTTATGATATTCAGAAAAGTAGACTTACCCTCACCGTTGGCACCTACCAGTCCCACGTGCTCACCTTTGAGCAGACGAAAAGACGCATCCTCCAGAATTACTCTAGATCCAAATCCGTGACTTACATTACTTACGTTTAAAATACTCATAAAAATTTAGCTCCTGTATATATAATTTTTGAATAACAATAAATTCTCTTAGCTCTGACTTCCTTTAAAAAAAATCAAGCCTCTGACAGTTAAAAAAGACTGTTTTTACTATGTAAAAGTCAGCCCATATCATAAATACCAATTAAAAAAAACACAATAGATATAGACTTATTCAGTTGTAATAAGTCCCTTCTTATAAGGAATCTCAACAAGATTTTTATCGGTTAAAGGTATTTTTTGAGTAAGGGTTCCTGTAAAAAGCTTCTCTTTATAATATAATTTCCCGCCTTTGAGTTCCAGATTTGGGTCACCCATCTCGACCTCTTTGTTGGTACAGGCTGCAAATATCAAAACAGTAAACAGTATTAAAAGTTTCTTCATAGAGTTCTCCTTTTTAAATGTTTATTATTTTCTTCTATCATATTTTATCAAGCTTTATGCAAAAAGACAACTGCCTATATATTTGACTTCTTTTCCCTTTTTTATGTACTTTGGTTTATCTCTTAGATCTCTTTTCAGTTTGGCATTACAGAAAGACAGATCAGTAGTTACAAACAAATCAAGGACTTTTTAAAAATTATAGAAGGAAACCGAACTATTTTAAGTAAGTCAAAATAACAATTATATATTTTAGTACAGTTTTTTCGTCTGAAAAACAAAACAGGAGGAAGTAAACATGAATATAAAAAAATTTAACAGTTATAGTTCCAGGGTTTCTATAACTCTGTTTTTGCATCAATTATTCCTCTGATTATTTATCTCTATTCCAACAATATTTTGATTGAAAATTACTTCTCGATTTTGGAAAATAAAAATGTAGAATCAAATATAGAACATGCCGATAAAATATTACAGAGCAGACTACGGGATATCAATTCGATTGCTATAGATTATGCAGTGTGGGATGATACATATGAGCTTATGGCTGAAAAAGACCCCGATATAAATTGGGTTAAGGAGAATATATCCGAATGGCTTCCGTCTAATTTCGGAGTG
>NZ_JBFHGC010000111.1:0-6208 GCF_041583315.1 Ilyobacter sp.
GATAATGCTTGAGAAGTACAAAAATCTGGAAGGTGTGTACGAACACCTCGATGAGCTGTCTGATCTTCCGGGGATAGGGAAGGGCCTTGTAAAGAATATAGAGGAAGACAGAGACCTGGCTTTTCTCAGCAGAGACCTGGCAACCATAGACTTAGAAATACCTGTGGAGTATAATACTGAGAAACTTCAGCACGGGATAGAAGAGGGGAGGCTTTATGAGCTCTTCAAAAACCTGGAATTTAAAGCTCTCATAAAAAAGCTCAAGCTGCGAGAAGGCACGGAAGAGAAAGAAATATCACAAGATAAAAATGTAAAAGAAGAGAGTCCTTCACAGGATAATGGTCAGATGAGTCTTTTCGGAGGTAAAATTCCAGAAGAGATCGTTGTTGAGAGAGAGAATAAGATAATCACAAGTAAAGAGATGTTTGAGGATATGCTGAAAACAGCAAAGTCTGAAAAAAAGGCAGTTGTCTTATATGGCGAGTGCGGAATGGCAGTAACCCTAAAAAATGGCAGCTACTATATACCTGTGGGTCATGATTATGTAGGGGCACAAAATAACGACAGAGAATTTTTAAAGGAGCTTTTGTCTTCTGACATAGAGTTTATATCATATAAATTTAAAGAGATACTTAATGAAGGATATGAGATAAAAAACATACATTTTGATGCAATGATAGCTTATTTTCTTCTCACTGCTCAGACCAAAGAAGATATAGAGGCAGTACTCTATAACGAAACAGGGGAGGATTTTCCTCTGTATAAAGAAGTTTTTGGTAAAGAGAAGCCTTCAAAGCTTCCTGTGAAAGAATACGGTGAGTTTTTAATAAAAAGAAGTGAGGCTCTTTATGAAGTATATGGAGATTTGAAGAAGAAAATAGAAGATGAGGATCTTCACGACCTTTTTTATAATGTGGAGATGAAACTTATTTTGATTCTTTCCAAAATGGAAAGAGAGGGTATAGCTATAGACCCTGAGTATTTTAAAAAATACAGCTTAGAACTAACTGATAAACTTGAAAAACTTAAAAAGAGTATCTTTGAAATATCTGAAGAGGAGTTCAACCTGAATTCTCCAAAACAACTTGCTGAGATACTTTTTATGAAACTCAATATAGAACCTGTGAGTAAGACGAAGACAGGATTTTCTACAAATGTAGATGTACTAGAGATACTGAGAGACAGAGGAGAAAAGATAGCTGAATATATCCTGGATTACAGAAAGCTTACAAAACTTCAGAGTACCTATGTAGATGCTCTTCCAAAACTGATGGATAAGAGCAACAGGCTACACACAACTTTTAACCAGACAGGTGCTGCTACAGGAAGACTGTCTTCTTCTAACCCGAATCTTCAGAATATACCTGTCAAGAGTGACGAAGGAATAAAGATAAGACGTGGCTTTGTATCTGATGAGGGGAATACACTTTTAGCTATAGATTATTCTCAGATAGAGCTGAGAGTGCTGGCAGAAATTTCAGGAGATGAGACTCTCATAAAAGCTTATGCAGACGGGTTGGATCTTCATGATCTTACGGCAAAGAAAATATTTGATATAGATACAGACGTTAGCAGAAGTCAGAGAACTATGGCAAAGATAGTAAATTTTAGTATTATTTACGGGAAAACTCCCTTTGGTCTTTCAAAAGAGCTGGGAATAACTCAAAAAGATGCCAAGGAGTATATCAAAAGATATTTTGCTCAATATCCGAGAGTCAAAGAACTTGAGGAAAAAATCATAAAAAATGCAGAAGAGACAGGATATGTAAAAACATATTTCGGAAGAAAAAGATCAGTAGACGGTATAACCTCAAAAAACAACAACATAAAAAAGCAAGCTGACAGAATGGCCGTAAACACAGTTATTCAAGGAACTGCAGCAGATATTCTGAAAAAAGTAATGATAGAAATAGATAAGGAAATCGGAAGTAAAAAAGATATAAAAATGAATCTACAGGTTCATGATGAGCTTATTTTTGAGGTTAAAGATAATATGGTGGAAAAATATGCAAAGTTAATAAAAAATATAATGGAAAACAGCATAGAATTTCAAAAGGTAAAATTAGAGGCAAATGTTGCCTATGGAAAAAATTGGGCAGAAGCTAAGTAAAGGAGTGAGAAGATGTCATATACTCACATGGTCAAAGAGGAGGTATTAAAAAAAGAGATAAATTCTCCTCTGGAAAAACTTTTGGAAATATATTCTTTTTTGAAGGGTAAAAAATCGATTTTAGAAGACAGAATAGAGATAAAACTTGAAAACAGAGAGGTCGCAGAAAGGGTCTATGATTTTCTAAAAGAGATTACTCAAATGAAAATTTTTATAAAATACTCTGTAAGCATGAGACTGGGAGAGCACAATGTATATACCATAACCCTTCCTAAGCAGAAAGGGTATGGCGATTTTATAAATAAACTCAATAAGTACGATAATATTGAACTGGGTGATTATGATGAAAAGTTTAAAGGGTTTTTGAGAGGCTTATTTCTAAGCTGCGGTTATATAAAATCCCCAGAGAAAGAATATGCTATGGATTTTTTTATTGACAGCGAAGAAATTGGCGAAAAACTTTATAATACTCTCAAGATGAAGGATAAGAGGGTATTTAAAACGAAAAAAAGAAATAAATCTCTCATTTATCTGAGAAATTCAGAAGATATCATGGATATAATGGTCAATGTAGGTGCCATCACAGAGTTTTTTAAATATGAAGAAGTAACTATGATGAGGGATCTGAAAAATAAAACCATAAGAGAAATCAACTGGGAAGTGGCCAACGAAACTAAAACTCTGGATACTGGAAAAAAACAGATAAAAATGATAAAATACATAGGAAAGAAAATAGGGCTGAATAATCTCAGCGGAGTTCTTGAGGAGATTGCCTTTTTAAGACTTCATAATCCTGAAAGTTCCCTTACAGAGCTGGCAGAGATGGTGGGGATCTCAAAGTCAGGAATAAGAAATAGATTCCGTAGAATAGAACATGTCTACAATGAATTGATCGAAAAAGAAAAAACTGGAGAGAATCAAGAGTGAGGGACTATGAAAATAATAGATAATATATTTACAACAGAGGAAAAGTTCCCAAATACATATGTGGCTATAGGCTCTTTTGACGGCATACACTCAGGCCATAAAGAGGTCATATGTTCTGCAGTCAAAAGAGCTAAGGAAAAAAACGGTAAATCAGTGGTGTTTACCTTTGCTAACCATCCTATGGAAGTTGTGGATAAAAGCAGAGTTCCTAAGCTCATAAATTCAAGAGAGGAAAAAATCCATATTCTCGACGATATAGGTGTTGATTATGTGATTTTTCAGCCCTTTGATGACGAGTTTTCTACAATGGCTCCCTTTGATTTTGTAGAGGATATACTAAAAGAAAAGCTCAGTGCCAAAGAGATTTTTGTAGGTTTCAACTTTTCATTTGGAGAAGGCGGAGTGGCAAAAACCAACGATCTGATAGAACTTGGCAAGGCAGTGAATATAAAGGTCAATAAAATACCTCCTGTAAAAATAGATGACAGGGTAATAAGCTCGACTCTCATAAGAAAGCTTATTACAAAAGGTGATCTAGATAAAGTGAAGGAATATCTGGGGTATCCCGTTTTTATAATCGGAGAGGTAATCCACGGAAAAAAATATGGTAGAAAAATGGGGTTTCCCACAGCGAATCTGAGTATACTAAATAAAGTCTACCCTCCTTTTGGAATATACGGAGCCTCTGTAAGAATAGAGGGAGACGACAAGGAACACGATGCTGTGGTGAATATAGGGAGAAACCCGACCCTGAAGCCCGGAGAGCAGAGTATAGAGGTTCATATCCTTGACTTTGATGAATATATATACGGAAAAAAACTTTATGTAAAACTAGTTAAGTTTTTAAGGGAAGAAAAGAGATTTTCATCTATGGAGGAATTGAAAAAAGTTATTAGAAACGATGTTTTAACATGGAAAAGTTATTTGGAAGAGGGGTCATATGAATAATGTAACTCTAAAAATTGATAACTTTGAGGGGCCTTTGGATCTATTGCTACATCTCATTGATAAAAAAGAGCTAGAGATAGCCAAGATAAAAATATCCCAGCTTATAGATGAATATCTGAGCTTTCTGTCTAATTTTAAAAGAGAAAATTTGAATATAAAAGTAGAATTTTTGATAATAGCAAGTGAACTTCTTGAAATCAAAGCTCTTTCTGTACTCAATATGAGAGAGCGTGAAAAACGTGAAGAAGAACTGGGGAAAAGACTTCAAGAGTATAAGTTTTATAAGGATGTTACTGTAAAGATAAGGGAACTGGAAAATGAGTTTAATATCCCCTATACCCGGGAAGAGGGGAAAAAAATAAAAAAGAACCCTTCCCATGAGTTTGATCTCACCAGGCTCTCAATAATGGATGTATTCAGAGCCTATAGCAATTATCTGGAGGAGAACGTAAAAGAAACTCTGGAAATTAACATTGAACAAAAATACTATCTCCAGGAAGAGATGAAAAAGATAAAAGAGGTCCCTGTGGGAAAACAATTCCATCTGAAAGAATTTTTTGAAAAAGCAGAAAACAGGATACACCTCGTATATATCCTTCTTGCAATCCTGGAGTTGTACAAAGAAAATTTAATAGAGATAGAAGGGGAGACCCTAAAAGTATGTAAATAAGTGGCAAGATTCTTGTCACTTTTTCTATGATTACTATAAAAGATGACGGTGATGAAATGTTTAGAAGCGGAATGTTAGTAATGGTGATAACCATGGCGAGCAGAATTTTAGGACTAGTAAGAACGGCTATGATAGCATATTATTTCGGGGCCAGTAAGTTTACAGATGCTTATTTCAGTGCGTTTAAAATAAGCAATCTTTTCAGACAGCTCCTTGGAGAGGGAGCCCTGGGAACAGTATTTATACCGGTTTATAATGAAAGAGTTGCAAAACACGGAGAAGAGGCCGGGAAACAACTTATTTTCTCAATATTAAATCTTCTTTTTGTGGGGACATCTATTATTACTTTATGTATGGTGGTATTTTCCGGCCAGATTATAGATATAATAGTAATGGGATATCCTCCGGAAACCAAGGTTATAGCAGCCAGACTTCTAAAAATCATGGCAGTTTATCTGGTTTTTATAGGAATGTCGGGAATGATATGTGCAGTTCTCAATAATTTTAAACAGTTTGCAGTACCGGCGGCGACCTCACTGCTTTTCAATATAGCCATAATAATATCTGCAGTGTTTTGGGGAAAATCAGTGGGTATAGATGCCCTGGCAGTGGGTGTAGTTATAGGGGGAATGCTTCAGTTTCTTATGGTTTTGCCTAGTTTTTTTAATATTATAAAAAAATATGAATTTACCATAGACTTGAAAGACCCGTCTTTAAGAAGAGTTTTTTACCTTATTTTACCTATGCTTTTAGGAATATTTGCAAAACAGATTAACAGTGTGGTGGATCAGTTTTTTGCATCTTATTTAAAATCAGGAGGAGTAACAGCCCTCGAAAATGCTACGAGACTTTATAATCTTCCTTTGGGAGTATTCGGTATATCCATCGCCACAGTTATCTACCCTAGCATGTCTAGGGCCATAGAGAGAAAGGCCTTTGACGAAATGAGGGACAGGCTTAGCAAAGGACTAAATATCCTGCTGTTTCTTATAATCCCTTCAATAGCAGTTCTGACTGTATATTCTAAAGATGTCATATCGCTTGTATTTTCATACGGAGAATATGGAGGAGATGCTGTGATAGTTACTTCTCAGTCTTTGCTTTATTACTCCATAGGGCTTTATTTTTATACTGCTATTCATCTTCTCAGCAGGGCCTTTTACGGGATGAAAAATACCAGAGATCCGGTAAAATTTTCCATTGTTTCCATTGTACTAAACATAATTTTAAATGCTCTTTTCATACAAAAATTTGAACACAAAGGACTTGCCCTTGCTACCTCTATAGCATCAGGAGTCAATTTTTTCCTTTTGGTGTATTATTTTAAAAAGAAATATATAGGGGTCAACCTTGGAAAAATGGGGAAATTTTTGGTAAAAATACTTGCCACGACTATGGGCGCCGTTTTTGCCAGCTATTTTATAAATGTTGTTTTAATTAAACTATTGGTATTTTCCCTGGTTTATCTTACTCCTTGGATGATGCCTCTTAAAAGGAGGGGGATAGATGTATTCTAATGAACTCTCTACATCCACAAATTATAAGGTATACAC
>NZ_JBFHGC010000112.1:0-6202 GCF_041583315.1 Ilyobacter sp.
CATTTTTATCATATTTTCTTCTATGTGTCAAGTTTCCTCAATCACTTTTCATTAGAGAACATATTTCAATTTCGCTACTTTTTAAACCTTTTGTATATAATGGTTTATGCCACCTATAAAAATAATATTTTTTTATTTTATTTGTAAAAATTTAAAAAATAGAATATTATAGTAGATATAAAAAAAATTTAGCTGTGAAGGAGAAATGTTCAAAATTATGAAAAGAGCTTATACAACCATAATATTTTTAATATCTTTATTATTTTTTTCAACCGATCAATTGACCTGGGCAGCAAAAAATCCAGTCAAAGATAAGATCAATATTTTTTTCAATTATGAACCAAAAACTCTTGATCCTTCAAAGGCAGCAGATAACTATTCTATAGAACTCATTAAAAACACCATAGAGGGACTCACCAGGATTTCAATAAATTCCAAAGGAGAAGAAGTCCCCGAAAAAGCCGGAGCAGTTTCATGGAAGGTAGAGGAAAATGGTAAAAAATGGACCTTCTTTCTGAGGGAGTATCAATGGGAAGACGGAAGACAAGTCACAGCAGAAGATTTTGAGTATGGTATAAAAAGAAGTCTTGACCCAAAAACTGCTTCTCCTATGGCATATCTACTATACCCCATAAAGAATGCAGAAAAATATAACGGGGGAAAGGTGGCTCAAAACAGAGTGGGAGTAAAAGCTCTAGACAGCAGAACTCTTGTTATCGAGCTAGAAAATCCAACACCTTATTTCATACAGTTAACAAGTCTGACTCTTATGTCTCCCCAGAGAAAAGATATAGTTGAAAAATACGGTTCTTCTTACGGAAGCAGTTCCGAGAAGATGATCTACAACGGCCCATACAAGGTCACAGAGTTGAGTCACGAGAAAAAGATTGTTCTGTCAAAAAATAAAAACTACTGGGACAAAAATTCCGTAAATCTATCCAGTGTAAACGTACACATCATCAAAGATGAAAATGTCAGAATGGCAATGCTCTTTAAAGGACAGGCTGACATGGTGGAAGCCACTAAAAAAGAGTGGGCAGATAAATTTATAAAAAGCGGAAGATTCAAAGAAGTATCAGGATACAGTGCCGCTACTAATTTTTTATTTTTCAATCAAAAATCTGATCTGTTTAAAAATGAAAAAATAAGAAAAGCTTTCTCAATGGGGGTAAAACGTAAGGAGATGGCCGAAGTTATATACAGGGGTATTTTCGAGGCTGCCTATGGATGGGTGCCTCCTAAGGTGAGTATAGGGGATAATGAATACAGGAAAAAAAGAGGGAATTTCATAAAAGAAAACAGAGAAGAAGCGAGAACTCTCCTTATAGAGGGCTTGAAAGAACTGGGTATAAATAAGTCTCCTGAGGATATCGTCGTAACTTTTCTAAATCCAAGCACTACTACATGGGCCAGAAAATATTCTGAATACCTGGCACAGATGTACAAAGAAACCCTGGGAATTAATGTGAGGTCTGAATTTGTTCAGTGGTCTATTTTCGAAGGGAAAGTTTCCGATTTAAACTATGATTTTGCAGGCATGGGATGGTTCGGAGATTATAATGACCCTTCAAGTTTTCTAGAACCCTTTGTAAGTGACCAAGGTACAATTGTTACCGGATGGGAAAATATAAAATATAATGAACTTATCAGAAAAGCTACACTTACATTAGACAATGAAAAAAGATATGAATACTTCAAAGAAGCAGAGGAAATATTGATTGAAAACGGAGTAATAGCTCCTACAGTGTATCTAAAAAGAAGGATCTTTCACAAAAAAAATCTGAAAGGTCTAGTCATATCAGCATTCGGAAGTACTGACTATAAAAATGTATTTGTTGAAAAAAAATAATGAATAGCTTAAAATAGTGGTGGTATTGCATAATACTGCCACTTTTATATTGGAGGAACTATGAAAAAATTCATTATAGGAAAAACCGTAAATATGATAATAAGCCTCTTCACAGTGCTTACCATGACATTTTTTATGTTAGATTCACTTCCAGGTACACCTTTATCTTATCTGGGAAAAAGCATCGAAACTCAGTCTAAAGATAATTATCTTGAGCATTACAATCTCAATGAGCCAGTTTTTGACAGATATATAAATTTCACAAAAGCTATCTTTTTCCATGGAGACCTTGGGGAATCCATGATTTATCCAGGAAGAAAAGTAATTGATGAAATAAAAAGGTATGGCAGCACATCTTTTTATATTGGGATAAAGGGAATTTTATTAGGTTTATTTATCGGAGGAGGAATAGGCATATGCAGTATTACTGTCAACAACAGATTAATCAGAAATATAATGGTAATTATATCTCTATTGATGGTTTCTGTCCCAAGTTTCATAGTCGCAACACTTCTTTACTATATCTTCGTTGTAAAGCTGACCACTCTTTCAACCCTGACTCTCGATGGTGAAAACACCCTACTTCCTGTAGTATGTGTGACTGTTTCCACTGCCGGGATATATGCAAAATATTTCAGGGAAGGTATTTTGGAAGAGCTGCGAAAAGATTATGTCCTTCAAGCAAGGGCCAAGGGAAATACCAGGTATAATCTCTTAAAAAAACATGTTTTAAAAAATGCACTTTTCCCGATGATAGCACTTGTTCTTCCTCAAATTGCTGGAATTTTTATTGGTTTTTATGTCATAGAAAGTATTTTCTCTGTTCCTGGTTTTGGGACTGTGTATATTGACTCTGTAAACAACAGGGACTATAGCATGATTTTAGGAGCAACTTTAATCTTTACAATAAGTTATATTATCTCTGTCTATGTTGCTGAGCTCCTTTTTCTGGTAGCAGACCCAAGATTAAGGAGGAAAAATGGATAAATTTGATAGATTAAACAGCCACGCCTTTGCTGAAAACTGCTTTAAAGATAAAAATAGCAATTGTGACCCTGTACTCCTGGCAGAGTTCATCTTTATTGTTTTAATTATTTTTTTATCAGTTATACTACCAGATCACCTTTCTGAGACTAAATGGGATATGAATATGTTCCCATCTTCAGAACATCTCTTTGGAACTGATGATCTCGGAAGAGATATCTTTTTCAGAACTATAAAGGGAACTAAAATATCAATGACCATAGCAATAATAGGAGGTCTGATAGAACTCTTTATAGGGGGCGGATACGGAGCTGTAGCTGGATATATCGGCGGAAAAACCGAGTTTTTTATGATGAGAATTTTAGATGTTTTTTCCTCTATACCCTATCTTGTGCTGGTAACTCTTATCCCTATTTCCCTCGGAAGAAATCTTTTCGGGATTATTGTGGCCATCACCTTCACAGGGTGGTTTTCCACAGGGAGGGTAATAAGGGGAGAGGTTCTTCATCTGAAAGAGGAAAATTATGTGAAGGCCTCAAAACTCATGGGGGCCTCCCCCTTTTCAGTGGTAAAAAATCATATATTTCCAAATATAATAGGTATATTATCAGCCTCTGTGATCATGAATATCCCAAAGTACATCTTTGCAGAAGCTTTTTTACAGATTTTAGGACTTGGTCTGGGATATCCAAATATAACATGGGGAATGATGATTTCAGGATCTCAGGAAAATCTCTTTTTCTATCCTTATCAGATAGTTTTCCCGGGCATTGTACTGGTGACTGTCATTTTTGTAATAACACACATGGGAGAGCGCATTAAAAAAATGGTCAACGGAAACAGACTCCACTGGAGGGGATACTATGGATAAACTGCTGAAAATTAAAAACCTTTCTGTGAGGCTGGGAGAAAAAGAAGTGGTAAAAAATCTCAGTATGGATATTTACAGAGGTGAAGTTGTAGCTCTGGTAGGTGAATCAGGAAGCGGAAAAAGTACCCTTGCTCGGACTATAATGGGATTCCATAATATTTCGAAGGGAGAAATATTCTTTAAAAACAGAAGAATCGACATTTTAGGCGACAAAGAATATTCAAAAATAAGAGGGAAAGAAATTGCAATGGTATTTCAAAACTCCATGAATGCTTTCAATCCAACCATCCGTACAGGAGGTCAGATAGGGGAGCCCCTATACCTGCATACAGGAGAGAAAAAGAGTTCCGTCTTTGAAAAGGTCTATACAGCCCTTGGAAAACTTAATTTAGATAAAAAAAGAACTTATTCTTCATTTCCCCATGAACTTTCTGGAGGGATGAAGCAAAGAGCCGCCTTTGCCATGGGTTCCATCTGCGACCCTGAGATCTTAATTTTAGATGAGATAACCACAGCCATCGACATCGTAAATTTTAGGACGATCATCAATTCTGTAAAGCAGAAAAGAAAAGAAACCGGAGTGCTGCTCATAACCCACAATATGAATCTTGCAAGGGCTCTTGCAGACAGGATAGCAATTATCAAGAACGGAATAATCATAGAAGAAGGGGTCAATATCTTAAACGACCCTTTGCACCCCTATACAAAACTCCTGGTATCTTCAGAGCTAACAACCTCCTGCAAGAGAAAAGAAATAAAAATCCCTGTATATAACAAAACAGATATAGAATCTGACGGGTGCCCCTTTGCTCCAAATTGTTTTGATGCCATGAAGATATGCCTGGAAAAAGTCGGGTATGAAATAAAACTAGAAAACAGAACCATCAGGTGCTGGCAGTATGATCCAAAATGGTTGAGGAGGCAAGATTGTGAGTAAGCTGTTTGATATTAAAAATCTCACTGTGGAGTTTAACAGAGGTTCATTTAAGGCCCTTGACCAGATAAACCTCCACCTGGAAAAAGGAGAAATCCTGGGTATACTGGGAGAAAGTGGTGGCGGAAAGTCAACTCTGGCCAACTCCATGACCCTTTTAAATGACAGATACACAGGAGAGATAATGTATAGGGGAAAGGAGATAAAATCCATGACTCCCAAAGAGAGAAAGGACTTTTCAAAAGAGGTTCAGCTCATATTTCAGGACCCCTACTCCTCACTGAACCCCAAAATGAAATTGAAAAATATAATCCTTGAGGGAGCCTTTATTCACGGACTCACTCAAAATAACAGTTCCAAGGAATTTTTAAAAAAATTATTGAACAAAGTGGGCCTAAAAGAAGACTATCTTGAACGATATCCTGGAGAACTCTCTGGAGGTGAAAGGCAAAAGGTGGCCATAGCAAGGGCTCTGGCTCTTTCCCCAGAGGTTATAATCTTTGATGAAGCCACTACAAACCTGGATCTTGTGAGCCAACGAGAAATACTGAATATAATATTGGAACTTCAGAAATCAGGAGTTACCTGTGCTGTAATATCACATAATCTTCCTCTCATAAATATAATCTCAGACAGAGTTATAGTTATAAACAAAGGGGTAATAATCGAAGAAGGAAAGACAGACGATGTTTTTTCCTCTCCTAAAAGTTGTTATCTGAAAGCGACGATCAACAACAAAATATAAAAAGGTTCAGAAATTCTGAACCTTCTTTTGTTCTCAGTTTCTTCTTTCCAAATTTTTCAGGGTGAAAACAGACTCTGGAATATCCGGATCGATTACTATATTATTTAAAATAATCTCAGTATAGGAATCCTCTTTTATTTTGTCTTCCATTCTGAACTTTGTTATATAATACCGGTCACCTATCCACATGGCATCGTCTACATAGAACTCCTTAAGGAGTTTCCCGGATACTGCATACATTTTGGAGGTTATCAAGACATAATTATCCCTGTCAACCTCTATAACTCTCCTGTAATAGGCTGTGTCCTCACCCTCTCTCGCAGTGAGTTCCAGTATAAAGGACTTATCTGTTTCCTCCAATATCTCTGAGGTATAGAGGTCTGTCAGATGGCTTCTGTCAGTCTGATCTTCATAGGATATATCACTTCCCATCATATTTTGCCTCAGCATATGCCCTGATATTTTCACTGTCCTGTCTGCTTTAGGAAGAAATATCCAAAGGTTTTCCCCGTTCCTCAAATACTTCGTACCCTTGTCTCTAGGAGGAGATACAAATTCCATGAAAGCCAGGTCTTTCCCCACAGCCTGTATCTTCATTTTCTTGATAAACTTCTTATTTTTTTTGTGAATAATCATCTCCCCGTCATATTCTATGGAACTGGGAGTCATATTGTAATCCACCTTTTCCAATATCTCTTCTGAGGTAATTGCAAAAATAAAAACCGGAAAAATCAGATATATTATTAATAGTTTTTTCATAAAAAATCCTCCTACTGGTTTCTCAGATTTTCCACAGCTTCTTTTTTTATTTCTGGAGTC
>NZ_JBFHGC010000113.1:0-6198 GCF_041583315.1 Ilyobacter sp.
GTATAAAAAATTCATCTTCAAGATAAATGTACAAAACTACCTCCTTTGAAGTTTTTCTTTTATCAATTCAATAAGGTTGTCTGCTTTCTCAGCTACCCTATTTAACCCTCTTTCTCCTGTTTCCAACTTGAAATATTCCGTAAGTTCAAGGCGGGCATCCCCTATACTCCCGTCCTTTATGGAAAACTCAGCCCTTTTATATATCTTGTCGAGCTTTTTCTCCTTGCCCTTGTCATACTCTTCCTTAGAGAGACCCTCTATGGATTTCTCCGCCTCTTCCAAAGATGTATAAGGGTTTTCTCTGAAGAGTTTTAAAAGAATTTCTTCCCTCTTAATGTGCCTCTTATTTTCACATATGGTGCATAGGTCACCAGGATTTTTATGTAAAATACCGCATTCTATGCAATATTTATAACCTATTTTCGTCAGAGATTTTTCTCTTTTCAGAGACTGGATTTTTAAAGAAAGAACTTTATCCTGTATCTGCTTGTTTTCTATGTTAGACACACTTTTCTGCAGCTCTTTATATTCATCAGATGACAATACTATCTCTACCTCATCTGGCCTGGATACTTCACTTTCACTCTCTGGATTATCTTTAAAATACTCCTCTATAGGTATCTTTCCCACCTTCAAAACAATATCACTGATATAATCACCTTTAAGTGTTTTATTGATCTTTTCTATATATTTATTTTTGTTCATGTACATATGCTGGAGCAAAACAGAGGACTCTACCGTTACATACAAAACGCCCTCCTTTATATAGAGGGGCGAACTCTTAAAAAACAGGCCTTCTACTATCTCCTCCCATTTTGCTCGGATCATAGCCTCTTTTAATTTTTTACTTTTGATCACAGCTTCCTCTATTATCTCTTTTACACTGGTCATATTCTTCATAAATATCCCCTTTTTCAATATAGAAATTTTTAGAAGCCATATCCAAGTCTGTTGTAGAACTTATAAAAAGCTGAATATCTCTTTTTTTAAAGTATTTTATTATACTCTCTTTTCTGAGAGAATCAAAATAAGAAGATATATCATCTATAATAAAAACTGGTGATTCTTTTTTCTCTTTTATTATCATATCTATTTCAGATAATTTTATTGAAAAAACTATTGATTTTTTTTCACCCTGGGATGCGTAAGATTTGGCTTCTTTATCATTTAGTAAAAAAAGAAAATCATCTTTTTGGGGTCCTACCATGGAAAATCCGTATTTCTTTTCCTGCCAGAACACCTTATTTATTTTTTCCTGTATCAAGTTTTCTATTTGCTCTATCTCGACTTTTTTTAATTCCCCCAAAAAACAGGAATATTTTAATCTCAGCTCTTTTTTGTCATCAAACAACTTTCTATAATTTAGATTCAAAAGTATAGATATATTTCTTACATAATCTAATCTTTTTTTTATTATTCTGGCTCCAAATTTTATAAATTCATTCTGATAAATATTAAACATGGGGTCATTATGCTTTTTTTCCTTTAGGTACTTATTTCTAAATTTAAGTAATTTTGTGTAGTTTTTCAAGTCCTGATAATACTCGTTATTTGCCTGAGAAATCTCATAATCAAAAAAGGACCTCCTGACACCTGGAGCCCCAGTTAGAAGGGATATATCCTCCGGTATAAAAGAAACTATATTCAATTTACTGTGAAATTCATCGTACTTCACTCTTTTTTTGTTATAAGAGTATTCCTTCTTTCCATTTCCCAGTTTTACAGACAAACTTTTTTCAGATACGGAATCTTCAAAAACAACAAAGGAACCTGATCTTTCTCTGCCGTAATTTATTATCTCGTTCTGCCTCGGAGTTCTAAAGCTTTTTCCTGTGGCAGAAAAATAAATTGCTTCTAAAATACTGGTTTTCCCCTGACCGTTTTTCCCTAGAAAAAGATTAAACTTTGATGAAAACTTAAGATTGTTGTCTTTTAGGTTTCTAAAATTAACATAATTAATTTCTGAGATTTGCAAATCCTCACCTCAAACTATTCAACTATAAATTTTTTATCCATAACTTCTACAGTATCTCCTGGATAAAGTTTTCTTCCTCTTCTTTCTTCTGTCTCTCCGTTTACCTTTACTGCTCCGTCCTGAACCAGATATTTTGCTTCTACTCCGCTAGATGTTACATCAGCCCATTTTAAAAACTGGTCTAATTTTATAAACTCACTTGTTATTTTAACAATTTTCAACTATTTTCTCCTTTCAAAAAAAACTTAAGTCACCTTAAAATAATATCATAAATACCAACATTTATCAATTTTATTATATGTACATAAACAATAATAAAAAAATTAGGTATCTCTTTTTTATCCTTTAAAAATCAAAAGGTCTCTGACTTTTAACTTCCATTTTTTTCTCTGGTTTTTTTAATCTGTGTATTCTTAAGATTCTTTTATATAATTTCAATTAACCTTCGAAAAAACATCTATATTTTTTATTGATTTTTTGATTAAATAAAAAAAAGAGGTCTCATAGTTAAGACCTCCACTCTCCATCTTCAAGAACAGTCTGAATATACTTTCTGATGGTATTTAAATATATTGTTTTGGATTTAGACTTCAGAGTCAGAAGAAAATTCACATCTATTTTTTCCTCTTCAGAGCATATTTGAAGAGCCTTTTCTTCTATTTTAAGTTTTTGATAGTCATCATATTTATCAAATTCTCTTATGATATTATTTACCGCTTCAGGGGTGTCAATTATATCCTTTACACTTGTTATTGTTGGTTTCTTCAGCCTCTTTCTTGACTGGTTTATCTTCTTTTTACTTGTAAGAGGTTTCTCTCGGCTTCCCTGATTAAAAAGAGTGAGATTTTGTCTTGATGCTTTTTTTATACTTTCCATCTCATCTTTTCTTAGATTTTTTATTATTCCGTTTATATACTGAACCAAGGTTGACTTTATATCAGTGTTTAGTCTTTTATAGAGAATGTTCAGTATTTCCAAAGCCAGATCTTCTCCGTCTTCATGTACTATTTTTAATATTTTATTATCTGCCCTCTTGTTCCAAGACTTAGAAACATAGATATTTCTCTTTGCTTTTAATATTTTTTCGATAACTAGATCTGAAACCTCTTCGTAAATATCAGATGTTAATTTTTCATCTTCTTTCAGAGATTTTTTCAGCCTGCTCACAGTTTTAGATTTCACAGTTTCTACTATCTCTGCGTCGATTATATCATCTTTAGATATTTTAATTTTCTTATCCTGAACAGGGTCTGTACTCCAGTCCACGAGTTTTTTTGGTTTCTTATGAACCGATTCCACAAAACTTGACACATGACAGGTTCCGTCTTTTTCCGGATTAAATTTATACTGAATATAGTAATTATCTTCATCTTTTTTATACAAAGTTTTATATTTTTCCACGTACCCAAGATCTTTTAGAGCCTTAAAGGCTTTCTCTATCCTTTTTAATACCTGTTTCATTCTGCTCAAAACATATATTTTTGATTCTCCGTTTTTATTCAATCTTTCTGTAACCTGTTCTGTTTTTAGAGGAACTATGGCGGCAAGAGTTCTCAGATTTATTGTATCTTCTGACTTTTCATATCTTATCTTACTTATGTATTTGTATATTCTTCCTGCAATGGGATCCTTTGCCAGAATTTCCAAAAGAGCTTTAGAATTATATTTTATATATCTTTTATCTTTTATCTTTTTTCTTATATTCTTATTCAGTGTAACTCTGTAGTATACCTTTTTACCTTTTTTTAACTTTTGGTATGTCAGTAGTTTAAACTCTTCGTCTTCAAATTTATACTTTCCAAGTTTTGTGTGATTTGAGACAACAAACTGATATTCTGTATTTTTAAGATTTTTAAGAGCCTGCTCGACTTTTGAATAATAATTCCTGTTCATTTTATTTCCCAAGAAATTCACTATAAAATCTGATATTTCAAATTCTATATACTCATCTGTATCATTTATCTCTTTTTTCATCTCATACATAGATATAAGATAAGTATAAATTTTTTCTTCAAAAATAGATGGTTGAAACACTTCATCCTTTGAATCTTTTGCCACAAGGGTACAGTACATGGTAACCCCTAGGTCTTCAAATGAATACTGAAAATTTACTCTTTTATTTTGTTTTTGAGGGGTAAAAAACGGGAAAACTATCATCTCTATAGGAATATTTATTATATTTTCTTGTAAATTCAGAAAATTACCTGTTTCTTTGATGACAACCTCTCTGACCTCTATGTCAGGAACCTCATTCATTTTAATATCTATTTTTCTTATATCATCTATCAGGGACCCACTAGAGGTAATATTAAATTTATCCAGCATATCATTTTCTTTAATAGCCATAATCCCTCCAATGTGTACATGATCATAAATAAAATTCATAAAAATAACAATAAATAATATCACTTTTTTTGTATATTCACAATAATAAAATATAAAATAAATATGATTTTTTTATAAAAAAACAGCCATTTTCTTTTTTTACCTAATTATTATTAAGTGCTCCGCTGTATAAAAATTATAAAAAAATCTATTGTACATACTCAATAATAAAGTAATATGTTTTTATTATTTTCTCAGAAAGTCTATAGTGTATCATAAAACAAAAAAAATAGATAAAAAATTTTATCTATTTTTAAAACAGAGTCATTTTTCTTCTAAATTTAATGTAAAGTAAAAAAAATTACAATAAAAAACAGTTGCTATCTCTTAAGTTTCAGAATATCACAACTGTTTTTTATATCTTTATTCAATTTAATTCCAACTCTGATAAACTTTTTTCCAGGTAATTATTAAGAGTTAATATTTTGCATTCATTTACATCAATCAATAGTTTCTCTATTGAATTTATAAATATATTTTCTTTTGATAGAATAGAATTTTCTATTTTTATCAGCGGAGTATCATAAATCTCTAGACCCTTTCCCAACTGCTCTTTTACTTTCTCTCCTTTTTCTCCGCTTATATACTTTACATTTTCGTGGAACCAATTTTCCACATTTTCTATTTCCAAATTTTTAGCAATGATCTTAACTACATCATCAATATATATAGAATTAATAATTTTTTTGTTAATGCTGAATATTTCTCCGTTATCACATAGACTCCCTACTTTTAATGCCAGGTTCACGGCTGTACTTTTTTTTTATAAAATATCTTTTAGGAATCTCTGAGTCTCCTATTTTTCTTACCGTTACAGGTATTCCTTTTAAAATCTGCTCTCTAAATGTAGGAATAGCAAAGCTTCCTTTACTATCTAAAACATTGCAATATCTCATTGCTCCATATTTTATTCCTGTATTTTTTAGTATTATTGATAGTAATCTTTCGCAAGCTCTTTTGGTTCTTCCGTAACTTTGGCTCGGTTGTTCAGCCTTATCAGAGGAAATGAATATAAATTTTTCAATTCTTGTATTTCTACATGCTTTCAATAAATTTACAGTTCCTTCTATATTTACTTTTATAAACCCTCGAGGATAAAAATTACCAAGTGCTGCACTTTTGTAATTTGCATAATGAAAAACAATATCCGTCCAGGTTGAATAATATTTTCGATATCTTTTTTATCCCTTATATCTCCCAAAAGACACTGAAGCAAATCTTTATTTTCTATGTGATTTTCAAAATATCTTTTTACATCATAGAGTCCATTTTCGTGATTATCCAAAACAAATATTTTAGATACACTTAGTTCCGGCAGTTGACGTACAAGGTGTGATCCTATTGCCCCACCTCCACCTGTTACAAGCACTTTCTTATTTTTCAAGTAGGATATATCATCCTTGGACAAAATATAATCTAATTTTTCTTTTTCCAGATATTCTTTAAGTAATTCCTCTTCTGAATTATTATTTTTTTCCTCACACAGACAATTCATATGAATCCCCCCCAAAAATAAATTTTTTCAAAATTCATTATATATTCTTATACATATAAAAATATTCCACAGTAAAATAAAAACTCCTACTATTCTCAAAAATATTTATGATTTTATAATTACTTTTTTATTTCTATTAGTTTGCATTCTAAATTTATAACATTTCATTCTATAGCAATGTTTAAAAGGGATTCAGCAGACTGTAAAAAGAAAAAAACTTAACTTTTAATTATGTACATAATCATTAATAAAAAAATATCTATCAAAAACTTTGATTTATCTGGTTCCAGTTAAAATTTTAATTTCTTTTTATCAGGTAATAAAAGGGAATTAAAAATGTACA
>NZ_JBFHGC010000114.1:0-6196 GCF_041583315.1 Ilyobacter sp.
CCTATTCGCAAACTAAACTCTATGCTTGTTAGCTCTGATTATTTTAGCACAGATAACTTACAACTTCAAAGGATTTTAATACAATGATTTCTTAAAAATATCCATATATGTGAGATATACCCTCATATCAAATTCAAGCTGATGAAAATTTGGTTCCATATATTCACAAAGCTTATAAAAAGGTTTGTCGTGACCTTTTTCCTTAAGATGAGCCAGCTCATGAACTACTATCATTCTCAGAAACTCCAAAGGCATTTTTTTAAACTGGCTGGAGATCTTGATCTCATTTTTTGCCTTCAGCTTGCTTCCCTGGACTCTTGATACATAAGTATGAAGTCCCAGGGCTTGATTTGAAAAATTTATCTTTGAATCATAGGATACCTTACTGAGGGGATTTGATTTTTTAAGATACTGGTTCTTTATATCCATCACATAATCATAAAGCATTTTATCTGTTGTTATTTCGTGGGCTGTGGGATATTTTTTAAGCATAATTTCCCCAAGCTGCTTATTTTCTATAAGGGCTATAACCTGTTCCTTTAGTTTTACATTATAGCCACCTAGGTATTTCAATCTTTCCATTTTTTCCCTTTCATGCAATACATTAAATAATAAGTTCTTTCAGCAGAATAAGAATTATTCCTGCCAGTATATAAAAATCCGCAATGTTGAAAACCGGAAAACCTTTTATATTAAAATATATAAAATCTATGACGTAACCTCTGAAAAGTCTGTTCAGGGTATTTCCCAGGCCTCCTGCCAGGACCAGGGACAACCCCATCTTATGCATACCCGGAGAGTTATAGAGGGTCGTCATATAAAAGAGCAGGACAAAATTCAGGGTCAGAATAAGCCATTTTTTATGGCTCAGTTTATTAAATGCAATCCCAAAGTTCCTTACATAGTATAAATGGATTGCTCCGTCTAAAATCTTTTTAGGGTGAAATTTCAACTTCTTTTCTGCTATTATTTTAGTGAGAATATCCGTAATAAATAATAAGAAAACAATCCATGGATACATGAGATTCACCCCCATTTAAAAACCCTCCTCTAATTCAGTTCTTCCAACTCTTCTTTTAAGAAGTTCGCAAGTTCACTTATATATCCTTTAGAAAAGTCAAATTTTATTCCTGCAGTTGTATATATATCTTCGATGGATTCAGAGTATCCCAGTGACAGGAAGTCTTCATACTTCTTCAGAGTAAGTTCAGGGTTCTCTTTGTAATTTTTATATATTCCTATGGCTCCCAGCTGACTTATGGCATATTCTATATAATAGAAAGGAACTTCGAATATATGAAGCTGCTTCAGCCATACCATGGATTTTTCATCTTCCAGTCCATGCCAGTCTACCCCTGTGTTAAACCTGTCCATGAGTTCTTTAAACTTGCTGTCTCTTTCTTCCTTAGTATGCCCTGGATTCAGATATATCCAGTGCTGAAATGCGTCCACTGTCATGACCCACGGGAAAGTCTGAAGAGCCCCTATAATCTGCTCTTTCTTCGCCTTTTTAAAATCATTTTCGTCTTGATAGAATCTCTTCCACTTATCCATGCTGATAAACTCCATGGACATAGATGCCAGCTCTGCCACTTCGCTTGGAGTGTCCTTATATGACATGAGTCTTTCATCCTTAGTAGCAAAAGAGTGAAGGGCATGACCAGCTTCATGCATGAGAGTCACTACATCTCTGTGGACTCCCACTGCATTCATAAATATAAAGGCCGCTCCGCTCTCACTCAGGGGATAATTATATCCTCCAGGGGCTTTTCCTTTTCTGTTTTCAAGGTCTAAGAACTCTTTTTCTGCCATATACTTCAGTGTTGATCCGAATTTTTCTTTTACATCACTTAGGGCAGATATTCCCTTTTCCAAAAGTTCTTTCTCACTTTCAAAGGGCTTTAGTATTTTTCCGTCTTCACTGGCTTCAGTATCCCAAGGCCGGAGAGTCTCAAGATTGATTTTAGCTCTCTTCTTTTCATTTATTTCTCGTAACAGCGGCACCACTACTTTTTCCACAGATTCATGAAATTTATAGAGGTCCTCTGGTGTGTATGAAAATCTTCCCTTTGCCTTGTGCATATAATCTCTGTAGTTTTCAAAATTCTTATTATGAGCCATCTCAACACGAAGTTTCAGCAGCTGATCAAAAAGTTCGTTGAGTTCATTTTTTTTCTCTCCCACTGCAGTGTATATCTTCCTCCAGGCCTCTTCCCTTGTCTCTCTGTTGTTTTCCTTTAGAAACCTGTTCATCTGAGAAAGTGTATAGCTTTCTCCATGAAAATCGATGTTTATTTTGGAAATTATCTCTCCGTACTGATTGGAAAGCTCGTTTTCCTTCACTTGAAGTGGAATATTTTTTTCTTCGAAAATTTCAATGTCATTTTTCAAAATAAGTTTATAATTTTTATATCTCTCTTCAGGAAGGTCTTTGCTGTAAGGACTGTCATATACCTTCTGATTTATGTGAAATGACTCTTTATTAAATTCAGCTACTATTGTCCCGTAAAAGTCGTTGAAATCCTTAGAGTACTCTTCCTGATCTGCAAACCGTGTCATTTTAATATATTTCCAGGCCATAGCCTCTTCCACTATTGCACTTAGTTCATTGTACTTATCTATGTATTCTTCAAGTTCAGTTACATTTCTTATATCTTTTTTTAGAAGCTTCTGCAGTTCAGTTTTTACTTCCTCTATACTGTCCACTTTGAACTCTTTGCCATAATAAATCCTGTCCATCAACGCCTCCTAGATATCGTATTTATCAAACTCATTTACCCTTATGACTTTTTCTAGCCTTTCGGTGTAGGCCGATCCAAGTTCAGAATATTTTATGAGATATTTTGCCAGTTCCTCAGAACTTTCTCCTCTTTTTATCCCTTTTCTCAGTTTTTCGTACGCACTCCCTGTGGATAACAGAAGAATATAGCCGTCTACCGACTCTTTTAAATCACCGTATTTTTTCAGATAGGCTGTAAATCCGTCTTCTCTTGATTCTCCGGCTTTTATTCTATCATCTTCGCTATCATATGACCAAACTCCGAAGACGTTGTTTCCCTCTCTGAAAAATCTAGAAGTTCCCCATCCGCTCTCTAATGCAGCCTGGCTCAGAATTAGTGAGGTCGGAGGAATTATCATCTTTTCCAGTAATTTCTCAGTGTTTCCGTCCTCTATATCGTAGTCACTAAAAAGTTTTTCCAGCCTGTTTTTTTCCTTTGCTTTAACGGTGCCTCTTTTGACTATTTTTTTTACAAATTTCCTGTTTGCAGATACATGACCTCTGGACAATTCTATTGCAGGCATCATCAGTTCTGTAAAAAACTTTTTCTTTTCCTCCACCGGATAAGAATCGAGATCTATGTCCCTCACCGAATAAATATATTTTTTGTGATTTACCTTTTTCCTGAGATCTTCTGAGCTGTCTACGTATATTATTTTATAATTGGAAATTGCTTTTTCTATTCCGTAATTTGCAGAGACCTCTGTATCTGCATCACCGATATTTTTCATATAATTTTCCGAAGATATGCTTACCACCTGTAAAAACAGATAGAGAAAAAACATACTCCATTTTAATTCTTTCATCAATCCTCCCTTTTAAAAACTATTATGTTTTTTCCGTTATTTTTCAAAATTTTAAGTTTAAATTCTTTTTCTATAAATTCAAAGGTTTTTAGACTATAGAATACAGTATGGGTAGGATCCTGAATATACCACCAGTTTTTAAAAAATTCCCAGGAATCTTTATGAAAACCTGTCATAATTATAAGATAGCCCCCTTTTTTTACGCATCCTACGAGCTCCTTGAAAACTTCCATGGGATAATAGATGTGCTCAATAACCTCTGTGGTGCATACCACATCATACTGACGGCCTTCATGGACTTTTGCAGGTGAAAAGTATTTATCATAGATATCAACCTTGTACCCCTTTTCCCTCAAAACAGATGCTAAAACAGGCTCCGGTCCTGATCCGTAGTCAAGGATTTTTTCTACTTTTCCAAGATCTGAAAAAGCATAATCTATGAATTTTTCAAAATATTCCCTGTACATGGGGTCTTCTGTAGAATTATTATGCATTTGATATCTCTCAAGTTCTTCTGCATCTTCTAAAAGAGCCGCTTCTTCTGCAAATATAAAACTGCAGTTTTTACATCTATAATAAGTCCGTTCAAATTTTCTGTTTTTTACAACAAACTCTTCTGCTTCTCCTTTACATAAATGACACTTCAATAAAACCCCTCCATTCTGCGAATACTAATTATACATAATTATATGGTAATTTGTCAAAATTTCATAAACAAAAAAGGAGGCATAGCCTCCTCTTTTATTTATCTATTTGACCTAAACAGGCTTATATTCCTCATAATGAACTTTATTTGCATCCCATTTATCAGAAATTTTTACCTCTTGATCAGGATATCCTATTGCCACCATACAAAATGGTATTACTGTTTCAGGAAGTGTAAATATCTCCCTCATAGTTTTAATTCTGTCTTCTCTCGGTGCTACTGCTATCCAGACACTTCCAAGTCCTTCAGTTACTGCCTGAAGCATCAGATTCTCAGTAGCTGCTCCTAGGTCTTGCTGCCAGTATAGAGGATATCTCATATACTCTTCATTGGCCATTACTGCTATTACCACATCTGCATTTGCTGCCATTTTTGAGTAAGGACTTACCTCTGATAGTTTTTTTAGCATCTCTTTGTCTCTTACCACTACAAATTCCCACGCCTGCTGGTTTCCTGCACTAGGAGCCTGCATAGCGGCCCTTAATATCTTTTCTATCTTACTTTCTTCTACCCTTTTCTCAGCATATTTTCTTACACTTCTTCGGTTAAAAATTGCTTCCATAACCTTACCCCCTGTCCTTTATCATGAATTTTTCAATAAAACAATATAATTTTTTTGTCCTTCTTTGTATATTTTAACAAAAATAAATTCAAATTGCACCCTTAATTTATTTTATCTATGAGTTTTGCATTTTTAATATTTATTAAAACTAAAAGAATGATTTCCTTTTAATTTTTACAATCTCTGATCCAAAATAAAAAGCAGCCCATGCTGCTTTCTATTTTTTAAGCAATATTTTCTCCAGTTCTTTTACTTTTTTTATCATTTCTGGAAGTTTTTTTAGAGATACCTTTATTTTCAAGTCCTCTCTGTGATCTACAAGAGGGAAGCCTGACAATATCTGGTTATCTTTAACATTTCCGTGAATTGCAGATTTAGATCCTACTATGACATTGCTTCCAATCTTCAAATGTCCCGATACCCCTACCTGTCCGGCAAGAGTTGTATTGTCACCTATTTCAGTACTTCCTGCTATCCCCACTTGAGATATAATTATACAGTTTTCCCCTATAATATCATTATGAGCTATCTGCACCAGGTTATCTATCTTTGTATAGTCTTTTATTATGGTGTCCCCTATAGCCCCTCTGTCTATGGTAGTGTTCGATCCTATCTCTACCTCGTCACCTATGATTACTCTTCCTATCTGCTCTATTTTTGTGTTTTTCCCGGCTACTTTTACATATCCAAATCCGTCAGAACCTATTACTGCTCCAGGCTGAACTATACATTTTTTACCCAGTTCGCTGAATTCTCTTATTGTGACATTGGAATATATCACAGATCCTTCTCCTATTTTTACCCCTTCACATATAGTTGTGTTAGGAGAGATAGATACGTTGTCCCCTATCTCTACATCGTGACCCAAGTATACATTGGGAGCAATGGAAACATTTTTACCTATCCTGGCGCTGTCTTCTATCATTTTTTCCATGGGTCTTGTCTCTCTTTTAAAGAAGGAGAGAAGTTTCGGCATAAGTTCTCTTGGGTTTCCATTTACCACTATATAGGTCTTATTCTCAGGAAGTCCGAGTATAGGGGGTACTATTACAGCCCCTGCCTTCGTTTCCGATATTTTTTTTAGAAATTTTTCATCTGCAGCAAAAGTCAGCTCCGTCTCCCTGGCTTGAAAAAAGGGAGAAAGTCCTGATATCTCAAGACCTTTATCTCCCTTTATTTCTCCGCCTAGGAGGGCAGCTACATCTTGTAATTTGTAATTCATAAAATAGCCTCCCAGTGCATTATATAGTTTAGTTTAACTTTATTTTTTCACCTTTTTCCATTTGGTTGATTACTTTTTGAGTTATATCTTCTCCGCCAAACTTAATTGCTCCTTCTTCAAA